>JABJFP010000115.1 GCA_018662715.1 Methanobacteriota archaeon
GCGGGTTGAGGTGAGCAGATGAAGCATAATCTTCAGCGAGATGAAGAAGCTGTTTCAGCCGCAGTAGCCACTGTACTACTCTTTGGAGGCGTATTGTCAATTATTGGTTTGATGATGGTTTCATTGATGCCCGTTATTGAGGAACTCGAGGGTTCGGTTGAACGACACGACATGTCAGCCCAAATGACACTCCTCGCTCATGAAACCTCAGAACTTAGCGAACGAGGTATGCCCGGGGACTCTACTCAATCAACTCTCGTCCCGGTAGATGGAAACCTCGTTTGGGATTCACTGCGTGGAGGCATGTGGTATTCAGCAACATGGCAAGAGGACATGAGCCTAAGGGCAAGAGGCGCTTTGGATTTTGATGACACTCTTGAAATCCGACATCCTGAAACCTTCATTTCATCGGTATGCATTTCCGACCTGCGCCAAGGACCTGACCGCCATTATTTCTATACTGTTGACGCCCAAGCAGACCGAGCCCTTGTGTCCGTTGCCCCTGGACTCGCCATGCCATTGGGGCCAGTAGATGTCACACTGACCTCATTAGGAACTGACATCACAACCGTAGACCTGCGTGTTGATGAGTTGAAATCCTTTGATCTGTCGCAACTCGGAACTGTTACCGTTTCATCCAGTCATGAATTGGTTGTCCTCGCAGAAATGGGAACTGGCGGAGCAACTTATCTCGAACCTACAGATAGTGAGCCATCCGATAAACGAGGCCACTCTTGGGCTATTCCGATGGAATCGGGGTTATCGAAGGTTCACCTTTTGAGCGATAAGGCGAATCAAATACAGATCAAAACATCAAACGGCACAGAATTATTCTATGCCCAACCAAGCGAAATGTCCCGAACGGCAGTACCATTCACCCATGAGTTCAACCTTACTTCAAACCAGGTCGTTCAAATCACAACAAGCGCAGCATCTCGAATGTTGTATCAATCTGAACCATCCAATACAACTGGAATCACATCATGGCCGGCAACTACTGGAGCATATTTGGGACATTCATTTACGCCTCCAAATCTTGAAGGTACACTCAGGTTCACGAACCCGGGTGATGCAATTGTAACCATCACATGGAGAGGCGGAGGGATATCCGTCCAACCCAACGCCATTGAACATGTGTCTTGGCCTCCAGAGCAAATTCTCGGAGCACCCACACTTGACGCAGACGGAGATTTCTTCGTCACGTGGGCAGCATCAGGCAGTACGAACATCACCGATGCAGTATCAGGAATCACAATGATTCCTGCTGATGACACAGGTTCAATTTCAGGGGCATCCTTTTCCTATTACAACACGGATAATTCGGTCAGTGAACATCTCAACATCGTTCTCGCAGGTTATACATCTACATGGAATGCAAGTGGAGTTGCAAACCAAACTGGCATGTTTTTGGACGACAATGACCGATACAACTTGACCCTTAACCAGGGAACCACCAACGTTGAGGTCGAAAAAGACCATCCCGTACGCATCACTCGCTTCAGCGGTGAAAACGGACTGTATCATCTTCCACACGATGGTGAACAACGTTGCACACAAATAGCAACGCAGGCAAGTGGGTGGATCACAACAGAACTTCCTTGGGAACGAATGGGAGGGCGAGGGGAAATTGACATTCAACAAGCGTGGAGAGAAGGGCGCCATCCATCAAGCGTAGCCATTGAAGTCTTGGGAAGCGACGGAACCTCAACCCACGCCACTATTGGTACTGTATGGGCCTTTCATCTCTCACGACTCGCCTATCAATTCCAATCCTCTATCCCTGGGATGGAAGTCGCATTTAGCGGAGGGGCAGTCGTCACCAACCACCCTGAATTCCAGCCGTATGTCGTCGTTCCCCCATCAGACCGAGGCGGACCCGGACCTCGTTTTGCAGCAACCATACCTTCTCTTCACCCTACAGCAGATAGCGCTTCAGGAGCGGGAGTACTCGAACTGGATATCGAACTTGTCCATCGCATATCCCTCGCATCAACACCTGCATATGAAGTAAGAAGAGGCTGGTCGGAGCCCTATGGCACTGCGATTGCAGACAGTGCAGGCATCGGTCTTGAAGCAAGCGAAGATTGGACCGTATATCCTGGACAGTTGGACCTTTTGACAGATTATGTTGGATGGGTTCCCGATCCAAGTTACGGTACATCGGAGGCAGTCTGGCATACCAATGGACAAGCCATTGAATTTACACTCCAACTTTCATCACTTGACGTCACCACTCGGGAGGCACTGACATGAAACACGTACGGTTGTCACGAAATACTGATGCTGCAGCCACTGAACTAGGGTACGTGTTTACCTTTCTCCTCGGAGTACTTTTGATGACCATCTTCAGCGTTTGGGCTTGGGACATTGAGACAAATACAAGGCTACGTTGGAACGAAGAAGCAGTTGAAGCCAACTTGAACGACCTTGCAGCAGCGGTTGAGAGAGCAGATGAAGCAAGCCGTATTGGAAATGTGAGTTATGCTGAGTCTGTTTCATGGCGACCATCAGAGGCTGACGAATCTATGTTTTGGCTCCGATTGAGCGATACATCATTAAAATTAATTGACAAAGGAGGCCCTCTCGACATGACCGTGGCTTTGTCAGGAACTGGTAGCGGAGAACACAGCGGTGAAATTCCACTTGCAGGTGCTCAACAAATATGGGTCGTCTATGAAAACGGAACGACCACGATTATGCTGGATAGACCGCAAGCAGTTCAATGATCAGCGACCCATAACTGCACGATGAACCATCGTTTGAACTTCCTTCATGCGAGAGCGTGCACCCAATTCACGGAATACCGAAAGGGCTCGCTGAAGGTACTCCATCCGTCCTTGTCTGTCGGGAGCAACGCCACCGAGACGAGTGAGGAGTTCGCCAATTTGCATGCGTAAGTCATTGGCTTCAGCGATTACGAGAGCCTCACGATAATGTTCCATAGCATCTTCAGTTCGCCCTGCATCATGGAGCACTTCGCCAAGAAGAATCGTAATTTCAACCAGTGATTGAAGGTCTCCAGCTTCATTCATCGCCTCTAATGCAGCAGTGTAATGGAACATTGCGAGTTCTGATTGTTCAACTCTGGAATAGTACCTGCCCAAAACTGCCTGAGCACGTGCATGAAGAGCAGCGTCACCCATGGCTTCTGTTGCCTCATGGGCATCCATAGCATGTTCTCGTGCTCTTTGGACCTCACCGAGGTCAATAAGAGCCCGTGCAAGAGTAATTTGACTGCTCAACAATTCATTGCCTTTGGACTGACTCAAAATGGTTTCAACTTCCCCGTATGCTTCCAATGCTTTGCTGCGTTCGTTTTTCCTTCGAAGAAGGTAACCGATGTTGTTGTACGTTCGGGCTGCCCACTTAGCGTTGCTTTGGCTAATGTAGTGCTTGAGGGCTTCTTTGTGCCGTGAGAGTGCAACGTCACTGTTACCTTGTTTCCGACTTACATCAGCAAGTGATGAAAGAATTTCTGCCTCAATGGAAGGATTGTTAGCAGCCTTTGCTCCTTCAAGCGCTTTGTTGAGAACTTCTTCCGCAGTTGCCAACCGGCCCAATAGAGCCAAGATGTCACCCTGCAATTGCCCGAGTAGCACCACGGTTTTAGATTCCAAATCAGAGGTGTCAATTCGTTCCAAAAGACCGAGTAATTCCATGTGCCCTTGAGAGACAAGATGCCGTCCCTTGTCCATGATAATTTCAGAAGCAGTTTCAAATTGATTGGATTGAATCGCATGATAAATGAGTTCAATGGCTACTTCATTGGATGGGGATTGTTTCTCATACCACTCCATGCATTTAGCATGGAATTCTTCCTTCAATGCAGGAGATAGGCTACGCAATAAGAATTCACGAATTAAATCGTGAACGTCATAGGTTGTTGAATCCGCTTGGCGGGCCAAACCGGATTCAACCAAATTATCGAGTTCATCCGTATCCAATTGTTGGAGTGCAAGCGCCTCAAGAACCATCGGTTCACGATAGATCGAAAGGGCGGATAGGACACGCTTCTGTTCCGCACTTAGTTTAGAGAAAATCTCTATGGTCACGTAATGCTCCAAGGTTTCGTGGAATGCGCCTGCCGAAGCACCACGATTGATGAGTTCGAGTACTAAGGGGTGGCCTCGTGAGAGCCCGTGGATGTGAAGCCATTGTTCATCCTCAAGGTTTGAGAAACTGCTGAGGAGTTTCCTACCAGAATCCGGGTCAAGCCCGTCAAGTGGAAGGACCAAACTTGCAATACGTCCCTCAGCATCCTTAGTTGGTACAACCGGTTTAAACGAACGAGAAAATATGACGAGTCCAATTTTCTCTTCACTGCCGAGTAAGGCCAGTGACATGGCTTGAAAGGTCTGATGAAGAACAAGGTCTGAAACTTTGTGGAAATCATCAATGACGATAAGCGAAGGTGACCCTTCGAGAGCCTCAATGAGTAGACGGGCGGCATCTGCTGGTTGTGGAATGGGGGTAGCTGCGAGATAACTGGCAAATTCTGAATTTCCCATACTGGACAACCAGTCTGCAATGGACTCGAAAAACGAACGAGAACCCTCCCAATCTTGGCACCTGTGATAGAGAAGGTTACGACGATGCATAAATCTCTCAATCAATTTAGAAGCGACGGTTGTCTTTCCAATACCGGCGATTCCAGGAACCAGGAGGGTTGTAGCTCGTGCTTCAATCAAGTTCCCCATGTTATCCAGTTCAGTTGTTCTCCCGTAGAAATGTCGGAGCCGAGGTAAATCAGCAAGAGAAGTCACCAACTGCTTTTCTACATGTTTTGAAAGGTCCCGTTCAATCAAATCTTGGGATAATGAACGAGCATCAAGGTAACCGTTCTCATCCATGTACCGGATTACATCAACAGGACGCATCTCAAACGGCAAGACCGATTTTACGCCACCAAGCGTTGTATCAACAGGCTGCCCTTCGTCAAGGATACAGCGCAATGGAAATTCGGACAGTCGTGACCATGTTTCAGAAGCCATAATGATACCGCTATCGGTAAGGAAATACGCTTTCCTCTTCCGAGAAACACCCTTTACGTGTGCCTGACGCTCAACTAAAATTCCTTGGTCCTTCAAACCCGAGATTGCTCGGGGTACATTTGACCTAGCAATCGCGACGGCGTTAGCGATTCCCATTTGCGATAGTGCAAATGGGACTTCAATACTGCTTTTGAAATCAGAATAGTCGAGAAGATGCAGGAGAATTCTCTCTTGCACGCCTGGCTTTGGTTGCGCTGCCATTGAATCCATCTCGTTTCAATGATCACTGTTCAGGGGAGTAGTTAGGGTCAGGAGCCCACTGGTTCGTTGCTTGATCCCAAATCCACCCCGGATGTTGCGAAGTCTCTGCAGGTGCAGCAGCAGCTTCTGGCGCCGCTACTGATTGAGGCGATTCCTGTGGAGGAATCTCTACCGCCTGCTTTGCCTTTGCCCATGCGTACGGGTCTTCTGCAACAGCAAGGTTTTCATCGTCTTCTTCTGAAACATCAGGTATTTCTTCGAATTCAACAAAGAAGAACGCTCCAACTCCGAGCAGAACGATGATCGCTCCGACAATCAGAATGATGGTTAAGAGCGATGAATCATCATCGTTACCACTTGAGACAACAATGCTGAATTCTCCGTTTTCAGTCTGTCCAGCGAATTTGAAAACTTGCCCGTCCATCTCGAAAATTACTTCCTCATTCCCTTCTAAACTGAGTTGGCTGTTCGTCAAATCCATTGTCCATGTTCCATCAGAAAGAACTCGTGTGGAGTTTAGTTTCGCATTCCCGTTTGCAAAGCGGATGTTTACCGTACTTCCAGGGAGCCCTTCACCTTGGAAGGTAGCGGGGTCATCTGGGGTAATTGGTCCGCTATCAACACGTTCAACGCTGAATGCAACCGCTCTCACGAGGAAATTAACCTTGAGTGAGTAAACCTTGGATTCCTGGTCATCTTCTGCATAAAACATCACACCGTTGAGCGACCATTCTGGAATCTCACTGGTCGTCTGTGCAATAGAATCCATTGGGTCATAAATTGCTTTTCCATCTGCCGTGATTCTGACGTATGCTGAGTAGTCGTCATCCTCGATGGTGCCGGCATCGTCAAAGATAAAGAAATCAAGAGAGTCACTTACTTCACCAACGCCATCAGGGTCACTGAAGAATTGAGTGAGGTCAATTGACGCTCCACCTCCACAGCGGTCAAATGAATTTGACTTTGAATCACAGAAGATTGTCAAGCTTCCAATCCAGCCAGTTTCATTGAAGACAGGATCAATATTGTTGGCATTAATTGGATTGTTGATTGTCATTCTCCACACGGTGTCTTCAGAATAATCCTCTCCGTCATATGCACGCACGGTAACCTCGTATACACCGTCATGGTCAAGTTTGGAGGTATCCCATGTAGCGACCCAGGAACCATCAGGGTTGAATGATGTAACTGGCAAAGGACCGTTGTTGAGTGTGATACTGGTACCGAGGTCCACGATATCAA
Organism: Methanobacteriota archaeon; assembly: GCA_018662715.1. Lineage (GTDB taxonomy): Archaea > Thermoplasmatota > Poseidoniia > Poseidoniales > Poseidoniaceae > Poseidonia. Next base: position 6,495 of record JABJFP010000115.1, read on the forward strand.
TTTCAACCCGAGTTACCTGACCACCGATGTCACGAGCGACTCCAACGATTGTAGTTTCATCGGATGCACGAACGGTTCCACGATCAATTCCACCAGTCAGTTGGTCCGCAGAACCAATCCAAGTCAGTTGCAGTTGAGGAGGTGTGTTTTCATTAATGATCGTCAAGACACGGGTCTCAACAAGACAGACCCCTCCGTCTGCTGGGGTTACAGCGATATCGATACAAAAGTCGCTGTCAGATGCCCACACTTCAAACGTGTACTCGCCAGAAGGAAGTTCGCTGAAGTCCCATTCATGGGACCAGCTGGTTGATCCTTCTTCGTAGTAATGAGAAATGTAGTCGTTTTCAGGACTGGTGATGTGGAACCAAATCTTCTGAACGTCACTTCCGTAGGTTCCTGAATAAGGATCTGCTGCTGTTCCTTGGAACAAAACCTTACCGTTCGTGTGAGTACTTCCGCTATTGGGGACGTCTACGACGATGGTTGGAGGGACGAGATTCAATTTGTACTGGCGAACAGATACAGGTGAATAATCAAGTCCGTCAAAAGAACGAACACGGAAGGTTACATCGCCCTCTCCACCTGGATGGGCAGACATATCCCAATTGAACGACCAATCCTTGAAGGGGTGGTTTTCCATAGTAATTACGCCATTTGCACCAGAGGTATCAACTGCTGAGTACCAATCATTGGTGCCCGGTGGTTGAACTTCAACAACCGTAATCATTCCAAACTGGTTCTGACTTGCGGTGTTGTCGTTTGCATAGGGCCACTTGACTCCGTCCCATGCTTGTCCAGTCAGATCGACTGATGTTGCAAATGAGACACCATCTTGCTGGGTTACGCTAACACTTGGGCGAAGGTTGTCAAGATTGATGACATCATCAATCGGTCCAGAGAGAACATATGAGAAATCCTTGGTACCGCTTCCAAATTTGAATGCTTCAACGGTGTAAAACGGCATTTCTCGACCGTTAATACAATCTGCATCATCGCCGTCGATGAGTGTGTCTCCATCGTTATCAATTCCATCCGCACATGAGTCTTCGTCAATTATGACGGGTGGGTTACCTGAGCCAGGGATTACTGCGTTTTTGTCACCAACTTGGTGATTCCAGTTGCGGTCCAGTAGGAAATCAGACGGGAGTGATACTTGTTGTGTGAATCCAAATGCGTCGGTGGTCAATTCGTACAAAGGTAGGCCAGTTGCATCTTTGATGATGACCGTTGCACCAGCAACGTTGCTGTTCTTGGCCTTGACTTGGTAGCGAACCAATTCACCCTCTCGAACTTGAGAGCCCCATGCTGAGTTTTGGTTTTGGACGTGAATCATAGAAGAATCAAAGTTCTGTAGGTCAGCAAAGGAGAATACAGTTGCATTTTCAATCAACTCAATTGCAAGAGGCATTTGTGCCGGAGGCAGTGTTGAAGCATCTGGTAAAGTCAAGCATTCAGACGTAACATAAGGGCATTCTGCGCTCATCCAACTGATGGAGATTGGATAAAGTTCTCCATTACCTGGGGACGGAATTTGTTCACTTTGAACGGTTAATCGGGATTCAGTGACGTTGTAGACTTGAGATACGCCAGTCCATGTGTTATCAGAAAAGTAAGCAACTGAGCCGTACTTCATGTTCGTAGCGGGATCGTCATGAAGCGAGATGTTACCGGCATATCCAAATGCGGAATCTCCAGTGTTTCCTTGAACGTTCACTAGACTTCCAGTTGCCCGGATGATATCACCAGAATTTGCTGTTATCGTATTGTCAAGGATAGTTGCTGAAGCCATGAACACGTGGATTGCAGGGCAAGCAAACTCTCCACCGTAAATCACGGATTCACATGTCCCGGAGTTGTTTTGGATAATGTTATTAGCGAAATAAAGCCGCTTTGCCCCGTAGTCCTTGCTCTGACCGTAGTCTTCGTGATGGTACTCACCAATGTTTACGGCTTCCTTCGTTGTTTCTTTGATGGTGTTGTTTTCTGCAATGACATCGGAATTCTTACCGTAAATCCACAATCCATTGTAACCGCCAATAGGCCCAATTGTGTTGCCGTGCAGTTCAACGGTTGAGCCACTAACACCAACTCCAGAGGCCTCACTTGCACCCGAGATGGTATTTCCTTCAGCGTAGACATTAGCGCCTTCGTATGCAGTAAGTCCAGCACCTTCGGTAGTGGTTAGAATGTTATTGTTAACGTTGAGTTGGTGATTGATCGTACCTGTTGTTTTCAACGAATTTGTGTCAACTGCGTTGCACTTTGTGGTGATTTCAGAATTGGTCAATGAGCCTGAACTGCGTTCCATCAGGACGCCGTAAGATGAATCTTTGATTTCGAGGTCGTCCATATCAACATAGCTGTCCTCGATAACGAGGACTGACAAACCGCCACCTTGCTGACCACAATCTGCATCATCACCGGTGAACACTGAACTTTCCAAGGTAAAGGTTGAGAGAATTCCTGCGCCTGCACCGTATGCTCGAACGGCGGACGCCTTGAACGTCTGTTCGTCAATACCGTTTGAGAATTCAGATTCAGAAATCATTGGAGCAGCGAAATCAACCGCCAGTACGTTGGAGGTGTTGGTGTCCTTGAATGAGAGGCCACGAGCGTTTGTGCTGGAGCCGTCAAAGACCAAAACTCCATATTTCACAGATTGGCTTTGGGATCCTGCTCCGACGAAGGTTGGGTATCCATATCCGTTCTCAAAGTGAGCATAGTTGATTGAAGTCAACGATTGGTCAATGGTGTCACGGATGATCATTCCTGAACCACATGCTGCGTCAGGGTTGTTGAGAAGTTGAGATTGGTTGCTCAAGCAACGTCCGGTTTCACTGTAATCTGTTGGTATTGTCCAAATAAAACGGGCTTGACTGGAGGAGGATCCCGCACTTGCACCACATGCTGAATCGCCGATACAAATTGCTCCCCTGACATCAATGAAGTTACCGTATGGGATATTGACTGTTGTGCCGGCATTGACAATGAGCTTTGCACCCTCTGCGACTTCGACATCACCTTGTAAGTTCATGGTCCCGGACCATGTCTCAACACCGGTCACGGTTCCTTTGGTGGTTTCATTGACGGCGGATGCTGCTGGCAGTGCTACAAGGCCGAGTAGCGAGGCCAGCAAGAATAGTGTTACGATTGAGAAACTTTTTGCTTTCAATTTTTGCGACATGGTGGATGCACCTATTCTCCCCATGAACGGGCCGAATATAATACTGCTCCATGATTGTCATCCCATAAGTATCATTTTGTATTAAAAGTATCAATCTAATTCCCCGAAAAAGGTAACGATTGTCCTGAAAGATGACATAAAACGACAGATTTTAGCACCTCTACAACGAACAGAATGCCGTTTGTATTCGCAAAAATCACACTCTAGCAGGTGACTGAGGGGTCAATTTCCTTAATCCATGCTTCGGCATCAATCAGGCCGTAGCCAGCATAGGGGTGATGATCATCGCCCTGGCCAATGGATTGAGCCGAATTCATGAGTGCCTCTTTTACGAGGTCGACACAAGAACCGTCGCTTTGACCGTTGGGCCGAAGTTGTGGGTGTGCTTCCAACAAAAGAGCAAGTGCACCAGCAACAAATACCGTTGAATCCGAGGTTCCACTGCTTGTATACCAGAGATTATCCTCACCCGTACTTATTATTCGGTGCCCAGGAGCGACGATTTCCGGTTTCATGTGAGGGTGTTCGCGGCTGGCACCTTCTCCATTATCACTGCCGATAGACGAATTCGCCCACACATCACCCTCGCGTGTCGTAGCACCAACCGAGATGGCTCTCGGGACATTTCCGGGTGCAGCCACATCTCCATCGTCATCAGGACCTCCATCATTACCGGCTGCTGCAACAACGAATATTCCGCTGTCTGTAGCTTGTCGTGTTGCTGAGGCTGAATCCCCTTCACGTTCACCTTCCATGCTTGGAGTACCTCCGAGCGATAATGAAATGATGTCGGCTTCAAATTGAAACTGACACCATCGAATGGCGTCCCCGACATCGGACTCTAGTCCACTATTTTGTCCAGAACCGTCATCCTGAAGTGCTGCAACCATCGCAAATGTCACATTTTGTGCGATGCCAATTTGGTGGCTACCAGAAATTAAAATCCCTGCCATTAATGTTCCATGAGCGACTGCTCCGTATTCACGAGGTGCAGTGGAATCCCCAATCAGGTCGTGGAATAGAATATCTTTCCCAGCAAAGGCCTCATGCTGATTATCAATACCTGTATCCACCATACAAAGGCGAATCCCCTGCCCGCTCAGTCCGTCCTCATTGAGTTCTCTAACACCTGTCGTTTCAAATGCCCATTCGGAATCTGGCAAGGGTAATTCGACAATCAGTAGGTCATTCTGCCAAAGCAGCATACTGATTGAAACGAATACTGCAAAACCGAGAATGTTTGTTGCTGTTAGCTTCCTTCTTCTTGTCCTAACGACAGGCGCTGCCACCATGGGAGCCCAACCCATGACCTCGGAACGCCAACCATCTTGGTGGCCGACGACTGCAGGATCTATCGCAGACACAATACTCCGGTCATAGGGCTCAGGAAGGTAGTCAACATGGTCAAGACCTTCCATAGTGGTGACTATCACATCGTTTGCTTCAAGAACCCTTGTTTGACAAAGGTCGTAATTGCTCAATAATCAGAACTTGGAGCCTGAGCGACCGCTACGAGCTGTCTTGACACCACCGTAGATGACAAGGAGTCCTAGGGCCACGATTGCAAGCGTAAGCGCCCACGAACTGGACCCTGATGAAGGGGCTGGGTCGTACCGAAGTTGGAAGTCAAACGCACCATCTTCAGCGACCTTGTTGTCGTGCATGATCGATTCAACATTGTTTGCTTCTTCTCCAACAACCTCAATTCGCACATCGTATCGGTGGTCACCTTGTGGTTTGGTAACGTTATCAAACGTTGCATCTACGATTTCACCCGCAGGAACAGTAATCGTTTGTTGACGTTCAACCGAATCTTCACTTGATTTGAAGTAAATAATGACAGATGTTGCATCCAGTAGCCCAAGGTTTTCAACAGGAATAACAACATCACCAGCTTCACCAGCAATGTCGTCGGATTCAGTAGAAATATCACCGGAGTCTACGTTTAATTTGATTTGTGCATATTGGATGGTCACATCAACTTCCTTAGATTCTAGGCCGAGGTTCTCGATGTATACCTTGAGGTCAAAGTCGCCGCCTTCACTGAAGTCCGAAGGAGCGAAGACCGTGAACGGTTGAACACGAGTTTCTCCCTTGGCAAGCGTTAGAGTTGATTGCATAGGCGTAACAGACCATCCTTCAGGGATTCCACTTTCAAGAAGTTCAATGGTGAATGTATCTCGTCCATTTCCATCATTGGTTACATCAAAACTAAATTGGCGTGAGACCAATGGAGAAATACCTACGATTTCAGTTGCTCCACTGATCTCATAGGAATACGCTGTTGGAACAACTGCTTTCACAGTAATTTGACTGGCTTCACCCAGTTCAGTTTCAAGTCGCAATGAGACTCTGTGGCCATCATCAAGATGCCATGCATCTTCAACAGAAGGTAGCGTTACACGAACACTGACGTTAGCGGTCAAGGTCGCATCTGCTCCAGTCGCATTTCCAATTCCAAGCGACAGTAGCGTTGATGTTTCCCATTCTTCACTGGTTTCATTATACAGTTCCACTGTCCAGAGGTCCGAATCTTGGGCCAAGCCCATTTCAGCTGTAACTGTGAACACATCAAGAGTTTCAGTTCCGTTGTACGTCACGTCAACATTGAAGGTAAACTGGTCGTAAATGGTGTTGTTCGTTGAAGAGACTACCGCTCCGATCTCAACATCAGTTGCGTCGACAAGAGTTGCGCCTTCAACGCTGTTGAACACAAGGTCCAGGTTAGAGTTGACACGGCGGTTGTATTCCAGAGTTGCACTGATTGTAGAATCCGACGCAATGGTCATGCTTTGACCACCGAAGTATTCCATTTCCAAATTGCTTGTATGTTGAGTTGTCATGAATGAACTGTCAAAGACAACATTTCCTTCTGGCATCAAGAGATTGAGTGTGCCGCCAGCAGGTAGGGCAACCATCCAAGACATTCCATCAAATGTAACTTCAAGTTCAGTATCTTGTTCCATTACGTTTGCTTGTGCATTGTCTGGGCCAGCATGCAAAGGCTGCGTAGCATCAACAGGGTACCATTCTGTGTCAAGGACGAGGTTTCCTCCAAGAGCCATATCCATTGAGAGGTTTCCACCGTCGGAAACACTTGCATCGAGTATAGCGATTGCGATTCCACCGCCGTTAGGCGTTGGGTTAGCATCAGTTACGATGACAATCCATTCGCCTGGTTGGACTGATGCAGACCATTCAAGAGTGTCATTAACAAGAGTGCCAGTGACAGCAACAGAGTCTCGCTCAACGCCTGAAGTTGGATACAACACAATGGATGCATCAATCAAACGAGTGGAGTCAACTTGGTCTGTAACGGTACCTGACACTTCAACCATACCAGCAACAACCTCGATGTCTGTGGATTGTGTACTGTTGTAAACAGGGAATCCGGATTCGTTGCCGTCCATGTAGTAGACTGTCTCAAATCCGTCCTTCTCAACCGAGACGTTGTAAACATCTTGAATTGGAACGAAGAGAGTCCATACACCATCTTCGTCAGTCGTAACATTGGTATTGACATCAGTATTGTTTGTACCAATGATTGTTATGTTGAAGCCAGCAAGGCCTTCACCCGAAGATGGAGCACTGTTGTTGTCAAGGTCCCAGTAGACCTTACCACCAATTTCCACCTCAAGATCGGCAAAGATTGGATCAAGGGTTAACGAACCGTTGTCAGCGTTAGTCATGTCAAACGGAGTTGCGGATGTGTCGAGGTACCATGTTTGCTGACCGGAGGACTTGTTGAGGTAGAAACTCCAACTGCCAGGCATGAGCATTTCCGAAGTATTACCATCAACATCTGTCTTTTCAAAGGTCACGTTACCTAATCCATCCTCGCTCACGGCGATGAGATTCATGTCTCCAAGGTTGTTGAGCGTTAATTGCTCCTTGAGTTGAATCAAAACATTGACTGCAGGGACGGACGTGTAGGTCTGGTTAAGTCGAGTTGTTGAGAGGTCTCCGACGCTTAGAGTAGCACGTAGGGTTTCTGTCACTTCACCGTTTACAAACGGTGCGACAATCATCAACCACTCACCTGCTGGTACATATGCCGCAAAGGAACCATTTTCATCAGAACTGATATCTGAGAACCAACGGTCTTCTGCTTCGTTGTAAAGTAGGAAAGCGTTCATCAAACCTTCATCAGTAGAGTTCAACAGCGTTCCAGTAACAAGGTAGGTCTCTTTGAGTGGGACCGGCAATGCTTCTTCAGGACCATCAAGGCCAATGTAAATCTCTTCAAAGATGATCTCACCGATAAGGTCGTAATCCGTTGCGTTTTCAGAGTCTGCTGTTGTTCGGTTGAATGTTAGCGTGTAGGTTCCAGGTGTGAGTGAAACGTTAACGATACCGTCGCTGGTGTAATTGTCTGCTGTGATGTAAATGTCTTCTCTTGAGTCATCAAGTGGGACAAGACGGAATTCGGGAGAAACTTTTGTCCCGTTTTCGAAGGAACCGTCATCTGCCGAATTGAGGAAGACTTCCATCGACACTTCAACTGCGGCAGGTTGTGCAAAGAGTTCCATAATTGACATTTGTTCAGCAGTTTCAGAACTGTTTTGCGTTCCGTTAATGGTAAGTCCGGTAATGGACTCAATGTTGAGAAGCTCTTCATCAACACTTAGCGTCCAAGTTCCATCAATTAGATCAATATTGAAATCACCAAATTCATTTGCTGTGGTCGTCCATTGGAGTCCTTCTTCATTGGTTGCAGTAATTTCAGGGGCAACCCAGCGTGGAATTGAGTTCGTCCACCTGGTACTGTTGTCGTAGAGGAAGATGATTCCAGTCACCTCAGTCGTTGGTTCAAGATACATAATTCCCATGTCCAAATCATCAGCGGTTACAACATCAATGAGTTGCCCTCCGCCTAGGCTGGTGAAGGAAGAACTGGTCGTCATGTGGTATTCAAATCCAGCAGGCACACGAACGGAATAATTTCCAGAAGTGTCTGTCACAACTGGGAATGATAGTACTCCACTTTCAAAGAGGACGGAAACTCCAGATGCTTCATCGGATAGCTCGGACTTATCCTGCTCAGGCAGGTCAACCCAAATTCCGTAATCAGTTCCAGGGTAATACCGTAGGCTACCGTTGATGTATACTGATTCAGCGTAGGTGATGTTTCGTTCAATATCATCCGAGCCAGGTTGAATATCAACTTGGTCAAAGAGGACGTAATCAACGTTCACATCATCCCGAATATCGTAGGTTCCAAACAAGAGTTCGGCGTATACACGACCGTTTTCATCAGAGGTTACGTTTACAGGGTCAAGAATGCCTGCAGTATTGTCAAACGTAATTACACGGTTTGAAACATCAAACAGAGGCTCCTGCGTTGTTGGGTTGATAGGAGATACAAGATGAAGAGTTACGTCTACAGTTTCGGGTACTCCGAATGTGATCGTAATGTTGGTAGTTTCATCTCCAACAATTGCTGTCTCATTTAGGTCGTACCATCCATCATTGTCAACATCTACACGGTAGTAATAATCACCCTTGGGGATCGGACCGTGGCTGAAACTTGCGTTTTCATCGGTGCTGATTTCTGTCATGAACTCTTCACCGAGGTCAAGATCAACAAACTCAATGGTTTGATTGGTTAGCAGTTCTCCTGACATGTCTTCAAGGATACCTTCAAAGATTGCTCCAGGCATGGTCATCTGCAAGTCATAACTTGGAACGACACCCACGATAACAGGGTCAGGCAGAAGTACAGATTTATTGTTATCAAGCATTGCAATCATGTTGTAAGTACCTGGCAAGAGACCTGTTCGGTAAAATGAACCAGGTTCGACCATTGGGCCGGAGAACGAGCCTGCTCCAATGAACAGTCCAGTACCGTTGAGTGTACCAATTCCTTCAAAGAATCCAGCGCCTTCAAAGGTATCACCGCTACCAGAGTCGAAATCACCGTAGGTACGGGTGAGGGTTGTAACTCCATCTGAGGTAAACGTACCAGAAGCGTCGACTGTTCCTTCAAGACGATAGTTCGTAAGTCCGTCCTCAATGCCAATTACACAAACTGTGTAATTATCAGGCATGATTGGAGTGGAGTCATTGTCAAACTCACAATCTGTTGAGTTCACTGACTCAATCCAACTGGCCTTAATTGTACCAGCACCATCCCAAGTACCGTTTGCAAAGAACATACGATTGTCGCCGAGTTCACGGGTAAAAGTACCAATGAAGTTCTTAGCAACAGCCATGCCGGTGCTTTCGAAGGTTCCATTTTCCGTAAACGTCGCTTCCCCAGTTCCTTGGAGAATACGGCTTTCTTCGCTTGTGATTGAGCCGCTTGTGGTCGTTACAGTGTAATTATCAGTCATTGACCAAATGTTACGTAGAACAAAGGTAGTGTCGGAGACTGCATCTCCACTGAATGCTTCGTCTCCAGTCCAAGTGACCGTTCCAGAAACACCGCTGCTCTTGATAGCAACATTAAGAGGAGTGTCGGAAACAACTTCTCGGTTCGCCATTTCGGCGGTGACGTTCATCACTGAGTCGCCCAACCAGGTCATGTTTGCAACTTGACCGAGGATCGCAGTGATCGCGTAGATTTCACGTTGGCCGTTGGTTTCAGAGGCAATGTCCAAGTTGTTGTTGTTGACTTGTGCATAAGAGCCGTCTCGGATTGAATCGCGTGCTGCGACTGGGTCGTATTCCCCTGCAAATGCAGATACACGGATACGGCCAGCAGGCATTGTGTACTCATAGTGACCATTTTCGTCTGCGTCAACAAATCCAATAGGCACCCAATATGTGTCGTTGTCTAAGTCTTCAGGTCCTTCTCCAGAGAATGCGTCACGCTCAATGAGCAATCGAACTCCAGGAATTCCTTCGCCTGTATCGCTCATGGTCACTTGACCAGTGATTTCGCTTCCGGGATAGTATTTGAGAATCTTAACTCGAGTGTTGGAATCCTTGATTCCATCTTCGGTTTCATCATCATACCAGTTCGCAATGACATAGTGATTCATCATTGCACCGGGAAGAGGTAGTCCTGAGGAAAGAATGCTGCCCGGTGTTCCTGAAATCGTGAAGTGTTGAGATGGTTGAGGATTCGAAGAAGCAGTGTCAAGACCTAATGTTGAGGCGCCGTAACCAACGTAGGTTCGTGCGAGCATGGTGTCAAAGAACGCAGGCAAGTGGTCTACACGGACGTCTTCAATTTGCAAGGGGTCAATATCTGCACCAGATTGTTGATTCAAGAAATCTTTTTGCATGGCAAGGTCCACTTCTTCACGGGTCATTTCGTCGCTGAAGTCTCCGCGAATGGTTTCGTAAACTTCATTCATGTATGTTCCAGTGTCTTGACCTGAAAGAATAGTTGGTGCTCCAAAGATACCCATTGGTTGGCCGCCGTTGTAATTGTAGTCAGCCGTATAACGGCCTGCTCGGGGATAGAGGCGGTTGTCAATTGCAAAGTAACGGATTTCGTGGTCTCGGCTAATTGTTTCGCCTGGAGCCCCGTTGTAATCCTGTACCTTGTAGTATCCTTCATCGCCACCAAGGTCGATGATGTCAGCGTACATGTCGTGGATGGTTGCATCTTCGTTTGCTGCGAAAGCCGCTGATAGAAGTTGAGTCACCAGTGCAATACGAGCGTTCTTTCGGTGGATGTGTGTTGATACACTTTCATATTCATCAATCAAATCTGCTGTGTACCAATATTCACCGAAGATCGTATGGGTTGAGTCCTCTACGGTATCTTCGCTGCTTCGAATGTTGTTTTGGAATTCACTTTCAGCTGCACTCATATGGTTCTCTTTATCCCAGTCGTCGCCGATACATACACCAGCAATGGTAGATTCACATGGAATTTGAACTCCATCGCTGTACATACGAATAACGGGAGTTGATGTGTCAAAGATTCCAGCGCTGTGGTGGTATCCTTCAGCCATCACAATGTCTCGGTTGGTCTTGATGACGCTAAAGGAGCGGTCTTGGATGAAGTCAATAGAAGGCGAAGAACCTGTTTGAATCGTTGCAAAATCAGACAGTTGTTCTTCCGTCAGGTAATCATCCAATACACTTTGGAATCCAGCAGTGAACGGTCCAGGTATGGTTGGGTTGGCAGTAGCATAGGTTCGGTCTCCTTCTGAGAGTTGCCAGATAAACATTGCAGTCAAGTCGTCTTGATTACGGGCAAGCAACATGTTACCTGTTGCAGTAATACCAGACTGGAAGTTGTCAGAAACAGTTGGGTGATCGCCAGATGTAAGCGCTTGGAACCCGTAGTCCCACCATGAAACAAATGCTGGACGTTCAGAAAAACTTACATCCGTATCCTGATCTGCGAGCCATTCATATGCTCGATTCCAACCGTCATCGTTGAAACTGGAACCGAAGTTACCGAGGTACCAACGACCATCGTGACTTGAACTGTCAAGGATAGAGAAACCGAGGCCGTCAAATCGGAGGATATCAGGCACGATATCGTAAATTCGTTCGTCAAGGTCACCCTCAGCATCAGATGCAGAACCAGGGATGGCTGAGTCTAATCCATAGGTTGCTTGCTGACTGAAGAGCATCAACATCACGAGGAAGATGGCTGAGAATTGGGGTGTTCGCCAAACTGCCTTGCGAGCTCCTGCGATACGATCTGCAGGTGTGCGGATTCCAAATTTCTTCCAAGAGCGGACGAGTCCACTCCAATTGGCCCACTTCCAGAGTGATGCGATACCGCAGGCTCCAAGAATGGCCATAATGGGTGTAGCGTTGAACATGAAACGTGCTGCGTTCCAAGCCATGAACGTTGCCGCAAAGACCCAAACTCCGAAGACGAGGTCAGTTGAGCGTCGGTGGCGGAGTCCTCGCCATAGGAATGTGCCACCCATAACGAGAGCAAGCAGGAAGGTGATTGGGCCAAAGGAGGCAAAGAGTTGCGCTCGATTCGGGGCGTTCGCTTCTGCAACGGTTCCGAAAATCTTGGTCTTTGCAAAGTATCCGCTTCCTGTGAAGAGAACATCCCATGCGTCTGAAATCCCTAATGTCTTGAGAACAAACAGCAAGGCGAAGAACACCGTAGCCAGGCCAGCGAGGGTACCAAGGACGAGCAACCAAGGCTTGTCTCGGTAACCAGTTGTGACAAACGCAATGGCCAGTGTAAACCCGAAGATGAACAAGAAGGGTTGTAGACCAGTTGAATCAAGCATGAGCGAAAATTGAGGGTTTCCATAGAACGGCAGAGCCATGAGGAAAATCACCGAAAGCATGGTCAGGAACATGACGCTCATAGCGGTTGAATCACGACGGCGGAACATGTTCAAAGCAACTTGTAGGGCATATGCAAGGAAGAGAATCGAAGGTCCTACGACGAATCCTTTCCATGCAAGAGATGCAATACCAAATGCAACACCGGCTAGAATAGCACTAGACATTGCAGCTTGGCGATGAGTGAAAACATCACGGAACGCACGGATGAAGGACATTGGACTTGTTGATGTTTCCTTTGTGATTCTGGCTGTACCTGCGTACTTGACCGCTCGAAGCCAATACATGAAACCAATGCTGATGAACAGCATGACAAAGGCGTCGTGGTCTGCTAGGGCCCAAGTTGAGTGAGTGACGTGGGCAGGCATGAAAGCAATGAGCCATGCTGCGATAACCGCAGCACCTTTACCAAAGTGGTCTCGGGCTGTTGCTGCGATTGGTAGAATGGTAAGGGCACCGTAAACGGCAGGAAGTCCGAGCATGCTCCACCAAATTGCATCTTCAGGATTTTCGAGGAAGGGTTCGAGCAGCATTGCTCCAATGGCCATTGACCATGAGAAGAGTGGTGGACGAGGATTGATTCCACCTATCGGGTAGTGTCGGTCGGCATCGAAAACCAAATGAGCATTATTCGCAAGGATATAATCTACGATTCGCTTCATGTACCAAGGGTCAGAACCGCCGGTCATGTCCCAGTTACCGGTCCCATAAGCGCTCATTGAAGGAACAACATACCACTGGATACGGATGGTCAGACCGATGATAAAGGCAAGAGCAATCATCAATCCAGCACCGTGGGCGTTCAAGAATAATCGGGCATTGGAGGGTTCGTGTTCTCCACGGTTTGCCCAGCCACCGAATTTCTCGTGGATCGAGATGTAATAAATCGCTACGCAGATAAAGAACGTGATACCCAACCAAAGCAGAGCACCCCAAGTGCCTGCAAGATTCTCTGTATACCACATTTTGTCCTCATACCAAGACGAGACTTGGTAAAGCGTCCACATCGAACCGGTGAGCATGGCACGTGTGAACCAACGCTCAGCTACCATTCCAGCCACAATGAGGGCCACAACACCGGTTAGGAAAGCAGCCCAATAGCCAACATAGCCATGGTAGCCTTCTTCCGAAGTCATACGGAACTGGTCAATGAGTTCAACTGAGTTAAAGTGCCAGAGAGAACCTGCGAAAGCAAGAACCCAAACACCGAGAGCACAGATGAGTGGGGCAGATGAAGCATTCCATCCTCCCTTTTCACTGACGAAGGAAAACCATCCCTCTTGTCCTGCTGGGTTAGCAATGCCTCGTGCAACCAAGCCTATGAGAAGACCTAGTGCCGCAAACATAGTCCAGGATGCAAAGAAAACGTAGGCTGTTGCTGTGCGGCCGTAACTAAGGGTGGACTCGGTTTGTCCGTTCCCGTTGACCAAGGTTGTTGGCAAATCAGCGAAATAATCTCCGGATGCTGCAAGAGCAAGCCAAACACCAACCGCTGAGAAGATCAGCATCGTGTTCCATTCGTGTCGCCCACGCATGTCGAGATTGGACCCGAACAGAAGAACGAAAGCAAACATAAAGGCGGCTAAAGCACCAACATCTGTGAGCATGTACAATAGTTCTGCGCCAACGATGGAAACCACCAACACTCCGAGGGAGAGAAGTGATGTGGAGATATTGCGTTGACGGAGAATTGCACGAGGCACAATGGCCAACATGCCTGCGATGGCGACGACAATCATCGGCATCAAGTTATTTACGTCCATATCGAAGGAAATTCCCACGAGTTGCATAGCGGCAATAGCCAGCAATACAGCCAGTGGGGCGAAGAGCCACCCCAAGGCAATATTAGGCTGTGCTGCCTTCATATCTTTTTCATCATTCATCTTGTATCCCTCTATTCAAGGCTCAGCCTCGAGGCTGATGCATTTTGCCCACTTGCGAACCCCTCTTGAAGGTGACGGGTTTAGATACAGTCACTAATGCCTATCAGTACCCTTTTTACCCGTAATTGATGGCTTTGTTGTTGTGTCAAAATCACTCGCCGGAGAATGCCCGGAAACCTATGTCCGTCCGGAAGTGACTGCCTTCAAGTTCAAGGTCGTTCAAAAGTTGGTACGCAGACATCTGAGCATCTTTGAGCGAACCAGCCATTGCGGTGCAAGAAAGGACACGGCCTCCGCTGGAAATGAGTGCGCCCGAATCGTCTTTACTCACCCCTGCAACATTGACCCAAATCTGACGGTATGATTGGTCATTCAATGCTTCTTGAAGGCCATGAACAATTCTTCCTTTGATTGGTCGAGCCGGGTAGCCCTCAGATGCTAAAACTACTGTAAGAGCCGAAGATGAGTCAAAGTCAACAGCCGATGGGTCGAGAGTGTCCGTAGCGGCACCGAATAACATTTGGAAGACATCACTGGCGATAAGAGGCAAGGTTACTTGGCATTCAGGGTCTCCGAATCGTACGTTGAATTCAACAACATATGGATCATCATGTTGGTCAATCATCAATCCGATGAACAGAACACCCCGATAGGGAGTTGCTTTGTTCGATAAATGCTCATGCATCGGAATGACGATGCGATTGAGAATCTTATCGTACACGCTGGAGGTCACGACGGGAGCGGGGCAATAAGCACCCATGCCGCCGGTATTCGGCCCCAAATCCCCATCAAAAGCTCGCTTGTGGTCTTGACTCGCAGGGAGGGTAACGAACGAATGGCCGTCCATAACTACCAGCATACTCGCTTCTTCGCCAGGGAGAAATGCTTCCAGAAGAACCAAGCCGTCGGATTCAATTGAAGATGATATGAAATGCCGTGCTTCATCTCTGTCAGAAGTCACAACTACGCCCTTGCCACCAGCCAAAACATCTCTTTTGATAACCCAGGGATTTGAA
>JABJFP010000116.1 GCA_018662715.1 Methanobacteriota archaeon
CGAACCGCATTGAAGGTAGCCTTTCATGGTTGAATCTTGAGCGTTACCGCCACACCGAGGACAATCGCCTTCCTCGTTATAGCCGAGGTTATCAACTGCTTCATTCCTTCCTTTCCGCATGCCGCCGAAGCCTGCCATGCGCTTCGGTAAACCTGCCTTTCTAAGAAGCCTTTGCTGGAATCAAATGATACGTCCTCTTAGGCCGTACCGAATCATGCCTTCTTGGGCATATATGCGTCGAACGACAAGTTCTACTGCATCACCGATTTTGACATCATTTTCTTCATCATCCACCATTAAAAAGACACCTTTAGGGCCATCGTCAAGGTCCAAAAATACTGTCGTCAAGCCACCGAGTAAGGGCGCCCTGAGAGAGAATTCCGAAGGGGCACCTGCTGCAGAAAGTTTGGTCCAGCTCGCTACATTTCCAGTTGGCGTGAGAGAAACTCTCCCATCTTCCCGGTCTCCTTTTTCATTCAACTGTCGGGGAGGCCAAACCAAAAGTTCTCCAAATTGTTGGCCGGATAAAGCCATCCGAGCAACTCCGCCTTCGTTGTACTGTGACCTTGAAACATAAGCCCCTTGACTCACATGGGCTTCTTGGAGTTCCTTTTCCCAAGCACCAGCAATGGCCAGTTGGAAGTCCTCATCCACCTCAACAAAAGTTTCGAGTTCAGGAAGTTCGATTTGAACATCACGTTGGACAAGAACAACCGTCGCATCATCTCCAATGAGCAGATCCCATTTGCAAGAATCATACGTGCTTTCATCGGCCACATCTACATCTGTTGCCATGGTGAAGATTGAACCATTTACACCTTCAGCCAATGAGATACATTCAATCGTGTCACCGAGTGAAACTCGGTGTTGAAGGGCAGCGATTGCTAGTGTAGTGTAATCACTATCTGCCCCAAAAACACGGTCGTCACCTTTGGAAAACGGAGATTGGATCAAAGTATATGTTTCATCCCAAGCAAGGAGATATCCCTTCCAGACATCGGTACCCGAAGTCATTGGCGCTCCCTCCCCAAGACATGGACTGCACAGGTTGCTCCCGAGCCGCCCACGTTGTGCGTTAGCGCGGTTTCAGCATCTCGGACTTGTCGTCCATCGGCCACTTGCCCCCTCAATTGCTTGAAAACCTCAACGATTTGACCGGTGCCAGTAGCCCCTAGAGGATGTCCTTTGGATTTCAGACCACCGCTAGAATTGATGGTCACATCACCTTGATTTAGCATGCCTCTGCCTTCTCTAGCGAATGCACCACCTTGTCCCCGTTGGGCGAAACCTAAGTCTTCCGTAGCCATAAGCTCCGCAATAGTAAAACAGTCATGAACCTCAGCGAGGTCAATATCTCTGGGCGTGATTCCACTCTGTTGATACGCTCGCTTTGATGCTTCTGCTGTTGCTTTAAGTTGCGTTATTGAAGGGCGGTCATGAAGGGCAAGGCGGTCTGATGAAGCACCAGAGCCACGAACCCAAACCGGCGTGTCTGTAAACTGCTTAACAACATGGTCTGCAGCCAATATCACACAAGATGCCCCATCAGATGTAGGGCAACAGTCGTACAGGGTCAATGGGTCCGCAACCATGAATCCGCCTGCAGCCTTTTCAAACGATACCTGTTTTTGGATGTGGGCAAGTGGATTCATTGCGCCATGGGCATGGTTTTTCACACTGATGTGAACCAAATCATCGTGGTTTGAATCAAATTCATGGAAATACCGGCGTGCCATCAATGCGTACGTACCAGGGAATGTAAGACCAGCAAGACGTTCCCATTCGGTATCTCCCGAAACGCCAAGCCAAAACCGCTTTCGTTCGGGGGTCAAATCATTCATTTTTTCAATTCCACCAGCTACAACAACATCGGCTTGCCCGGATTTGATGGCCATCCAAGCGTCACGAAATGCGAACCCAGATGAGGCGCAAGCATTCTCTACGCGACGAACAGGAACACCGTCCATTGCCGAGTGCTCGGTGAGTAGAGCAGCAGTATTTCCGAGTTGAGAACCGCCAAAAGCAATGCTTCCAATAAAGGCCTCATCGATTTGTGAAGGAGAAAAATCTCCGTCAACGCTTTCAAAGGCGTTCAATGCAGCCTCAGCCCACATTCCTTTGAGCCCGAGTGCGTGATTTCCATATTTTGTCTGACCCGCACCGACTACCGCAACATCAACCATAAACGGGGCGAAAGGGTGGCGGCATTTCATACACTCGCTGGAAGTTAACGATATTTCCAAGTTGTGTATTTGAGTTGGTTCCCTGCCCGCAGGGTTCTTGAACAGGTCTCGCCCGCATGTACAATATGCTACGCCAATGCCGAACCCATGGACACTTCTCCGGAACCAACTGCGCCGTTTGTAACGAAGAGGGTAAATTCATCATGAGCGACAAAGAAGCCAACTCACTCGGTCGCATCCTTGCCCTCGTTTTGCGCCATGCTCCTGAAAAATTCAATGTTGAGATGGACATCAACGGATGGGTTAACGCTCGAGAACTTTCCGAAGCAATCGGTAAGCAACGACGTCATTACCACTGGCTGCGAGCCTGGCATTTTGAAGCAATTTCAAACGCTGATGACAAAGGACGCTACCAAGTTGAAAACGGTATGATCCGAGCAACATATGCACATTCGATTGAAATTGACCTTGACCTTCCAACAGATGATATCCCTGAAGGACTATACTTCCCATGTTCACCAGACGATGTCGCAACCTTGCTCGAGTTCGGCCTGACCGCTGGCGACCGAAAGAACGTCCATTTGTCCCGAACGATCCCAAATGCAATGGAAGCAGGACACGTTCATATTCACCGCCCAGCAATTCTTGAAGTTGATACTTCCCGAGCAATTGCAGATGGACACACCATTTACCGTGCTGGAAAAACTGTATTCCTAACCGATGAAGTCCCCGGCGAATACCTTTACCAGGTAGAAGCAGATGACCCATTGCTCCTTGAGATTGTTGCTCAATGGGAGCAAGAAGAAGCAGAAGAGGAATGAATCACTTCTTTTCTTGACCGCAAGCCGGACAGAAGTCCAGGTCGTTCTCGAGGATTGTATTGCATGAACTGCAATGCGAATGGCCTGTCATCAATGCCTCAACCTTGAATGGAGCAGGTGTTTTTTGTTCCACCGCTTCCTTCTCAACAAGAAGGATAGGATCAATACCGTGACGTTGGAGTTCTGCAACTCTATTTTTGTAAATGATTGCTTCTTGCAATGCGGATTCCAACTGCCAGAGCCTATTTTCTCGCTCCTCTCCATCTGCAATTGTGCGAGCCTCTTCAATGCAGACTTGCAAGTGTCGCATGAATTCGTCAACATTCGGTTCGTCCGCCATGTCAACGGCTCGTCCGCCTTGCCTCATGAATGCTTGGAATCATCTGCAAACATGCGGTACGCTCATGGCGCAAGCAATCCTCCACCGTCTATGCGAGAGCGTGTGGTCATCAAGTGGGGCGGTGGACTCATCACAAAGAAAGATGTCCTCAAGCAACCTCATTTGGAAATCATCGGGAGTTTGGCAGATCAAATTCTCGAGTGTAATCTACTTGGAATTGATGTTATTCTCGTCCATGGAGCAGGTTCATTTGGCCATTTGAAAGCAAAGAAATACCGCCTGGCAGATGGACGACTCGATTTACCCGATGCACGCATCTTGGGGGCGATGACACAAGATGAAGCTATTTTGGAGGTTCGAAACGACATGCTAGAACTCAACCAGCACATCATGGAGGCACTAACATTACGGGATATTTCAGCGGTGTCTCTACCACCGCACCAATGGGCCAACGGAACAGGTGCCGAATTCAAGGGTTCCCTAGAGCACTTTATTCAGGCACCAAAAGGAATCACAATGGTCACTTTTGGTGATGTGGTTGCATGTCAAGGTGAGAAAGAATTTGGAATTTTATCGGGGGATGACTTAGTTGCACGACTTGCCATAGAAGTGCCTCATGTATCACGCCTTATCTTTGCAATAGGTGGAGTAGATGGAGTCTTGGCAGTGCCACCAATACTTGCTGGACCGGAAGATCTCATTGAGGTACTTACTCCAGACCGCGTGTTTGACGGAGAACATGAATCTGCAATTGATGTAACAGGTGGAATCGGACTCAAGGTCGAAAGAGGATTCTATGTGGCCGAACACGGGATTGACGTCATTATGGTTAATGGTGGATTCCCGTCACGTGTTTTGGATGCTTGTGCTGGCCGTTTAGTAAGAGGCACGAAATTATCTCCCTCCAACTCAAATTCCAAACATCAGTAGAGAACTCTTCATGTAGCGACCGCGCTCACCATGGATGAGGACTGAACATGGCGGGCTACGGTATTGATGACGTCCCCACTCTTACCTTGGATGAGGGCCAAAGGAAAAACTTGGTTTCCGAAGATCAAACCCAAGCTGAATTGATGGCTGAGGCAGTGATTCAAGTCTCTGAAAACGATCAGGTCATCGGGCCCATTTCCAAATTGGATTCACATTCTGGCGCCGGTGAATATCATCGGGCATTTAGCGTTCTTCTCTTCAACTCAAACAACGAACTGTTGCTCCAAAGGCGTTCCATGGACAAAGTAACGTTTCCGGGAGTATGGGCAAATTCATGTTGCTCTCACCCTCTTCACAGCGAAGAGGAACTTGACGAAACGAACGCAATGGGTGTCAAGCGTGCAGCAGTACGCAAATTGGAACAAGAATTAGGTATCTCACCAGATTCCATCTCAATCGATGATTTTGTGTTTATGACGAAGATGAGATATTCATCCCGAATGAATCAAGAATGGATTGAGCGTGAATTGGACCATATTTTGGTGATACAAGCAGATGTAGATGTTAACCCCAACACCAATGAGGTGTCTGAAGTGATGTGGGTGAACAGAGACCAGCTTGAAATGATGCTCCTTGAAGAGCGTGCCGCAGAAGAAGCAGTAGCGCCGTGGTTCCGTTGTATTGCAGCGCGAGTTATGAACCCCAATTGGTGGGCCGCAATTGGAAATGTAGCCGAACTAGAAGCAATGAGCGACGATGAAATTCACGACATGGGTGATGTAAGCCACATGCTGCCAAATGCGATTGGAGCTGACCTCATTACATCAATTAGGGAAGTTAAACCTCTCGTTGAACAACGTATAGAGTCCAGTTTGCGTGCATCACGCCACCCACGCCTTGCAGATGCAATGATGCACCTCATTGAAGGCGGTGGAAAGAGAATGCGAGCCACATTGCCATGGTTGGTAGCAAAAGCAGTGGGAGACACTCATTCGGGGCTCCTTGATATTGGTGCAGCCATTGAAACAGTCCACAACTTTACCCTTGTCCACGACGATATCATGGATGATGACGAAGTGCGACGTGGCCGAAATGCTGTTCACATTGAATATGATATGCCCACGGCAATCAATGCAGGAGATGCAATGCTTGCTATTGCGTTTGAGCGATTGGTACAAGCAGAAAATTTGGACCCACATGATGTTGCTCCACTCGTAAACAGAATTGCTTGGATGGTCCGACGTGTAAGCGAGGGTCAACAACTGGACATTGAATTTGAAGACCGGCTTAACGTTTCAGAAGAAGATTACTTGGAAATGATTGAAGGGAAAACCGCTGTGATGTTCCTCACCTGTGCAGAGATCGGCGCTCGTGTTTCTGGTGCTGA
Source organism: Methanobacteriota archaeon (assembly GCA_018662715.1). Lineage (GTDB taxonomy): Archaea > Thermoplasmatota > Poseidoniia > Poseidoniales > Poseidoniaceae > Poseidonia. Next base: position 5,662 of record JABJFP010000116.1, read on the forward strand.
TGATGAGGTCATTCAATTGATGGCACAATGGGGGCTAGCAGTGGGATTATGCTTCCAATTGATGGATGACTTAATCGATGTACTCTCTGATTCTGCCACATTAGGGAAACCAGCAGGCTCAGATGTTGCTCAAGGTAAGCGAACACTGATGGTGATTCACGCCCTTCAACAACCTGATTCTGAGGCGAAAGAAATTTTGCTGAAGGTCTTGGGTAAAGGTGAAGATGTTGCCCCTGAGGATTTACAGGCAGGACTTAACGCTCTGGAGGATTTGGGCTCAATTGCCTATGCTCGTGAAAAAGCGGTAGCATACCATGCTGAGGCACACGCATGCCTTGACCGCTTAGGAGATGGACCTGCCATGGTCGCACTAAGAGAGCTTACGGATTTCCAACTTGCTCGGATTCATTGAGAATTGAAACCAGTTGACCGACATTGACCGTACCCGCCTTGATAACAGATGCGTACCATCGGGTTTGGCTAGCATCTCGCTTGTGGCTGAGTGCGGTAAATCCTTCATTGAGAAATGATGCTTTGATGGTCTTACATGGTGGGGCTGGGCCCGTAATCTCTAACGTAACAGTTTCAAAATCCAAAATCACACCGGTCTTGAGTGAATTCGCCTCTAAACCATGGATGAGAATATTTTCACCAGTAGAACCAGGACCAATAGGGTGGCCCTCTGAACGTAGTCTTGTCAATACAGAGTCGAGTAACAAACACACTGCTCTTGTTGGCCCACCATGATGCTTGAGATCGTTTTGGCGATCCCCGACACAACCTGTACGAGAAACGACTAGCGTGTCCACTGCAAGTTTTGGAACTCCTCCGTTGGGGTTGGCAAATAACCCAAGAATTCTGGGTTCCATGGAGTCAACCTCAGTCAGAATAGTAAGATTCAGGGTTAGGTTCAGGCTTGAGGCCCTTTCGCTGACGGATCTCTCCGACGACCTTGTCGAAGAGTTGTGGCGGTAGAATCTCAAATCCTAGATTTTCTGTGTTCCAGACTGCTCGTCCTTGGGATGCAGCACGAATATCGTTTGAGAAACCGAAGGTTTCTGCAATCGGGATGACACCGACAACTGTAGTTACGTTACCTTCAGAAGGCATGTCTTCGATGATTCCACGTCGGGTTGTTACTTCACGGGTCACTTGACCGAGCCAGTCGTTTGGTACGGAGATGAATGCCTTTTGCATGGGTTCGAGAATGACCGTACGAGCTCGCATCATAGCGCCCTTGATTCCGTTACGGACCGCAGGGATGGTTTGGGCTGGGCCACGGTGAATCGCGTCTTCGTGGAGTTTAGCGTCAACCAAGCGAACATACATTCCTTGGACAGGTTCATCAGCAATAGGTCCCTTAACACAAACCTCATTGAATGCTTCAATGATAAGTTCACGGGTTTCGTGAAGGTTCTGGATACCCTTGGTATCGTTTACAAGGACGTTCGTTCCCTTGATGGCGTAAATCTTTCGCATTGTATCTCGGTCCATTCCAAGTTCACCGAATTTGTTTCCGGTTTCCTTAGCATCTCCAGAGCGGACAGGTCCATCTCCTAGGTCGCCGGAACGAAGGGCTGCGACGACGTCTTCAGGAAGGGCTTCAATTTCAAAGAAGAAGCGGTTGTGGCGGTTTGGGGATTTGCCTTCAAACGAATGACCACGGCTGCTACCTTGGATACCTTCTCGGTATACAACAATAGGTGGACTAACCTTGACCTTGATGTTTTGTTCTTCTTCAATACGGTACACGGTGATTTCCAAGTGGAGTTCTCCCATTCCAGCGAGAAGAGCCTCACCGGTTTCTTGGTTGGTTGTGACCTGAAGAGATGCGTCAGCCTTGGCTAATGAACGCAGTGCATCAATGAACTTTGGAAGGTCCTTCATGCTCTTTGGTTCAACAGCGACGGTGACAACAGGGTCAGAGTAGTGACGGATTGCTTCGAAAGGAACGAAATCCTTGTCTCGGGACAATGTCACACCAGCGGCGGCTGAGCGTATTCCTGTAACTGCTGCAATGTTTCCAGCAACCACCTTAGGAACTGTGATACGGTCGCCTCCGACCATCATTGAAACTTGTTGTACACGTTCAGGCTTTGCAGCACCGATTGCATATACGGATTCACCTTGGTTAATAGAACCGGAGTAAATTCGTCCTACTGCTACTTCTCCTGCGTGAGGGTCCATCCAAATCTTGGTAATCATCATTGCAAGTTCTGCATCAGGGTCACATGAGACCATAGCCTTTCCAATCTCGGAATCAAGGTCACCGTTCCAGATGTTAGGAATACGGTATGGTTGTGCTTCAACAGGCCCAGGTAGTTTAGTTACTGCCATGTCCAGAAGAACTTCATGGACCGGGGCTTTCTGAGCAAGTGTTTTCTGATCTTCGTTGTTACAAAACTCAAAGATTTCAGTCATGGAGACTCCTGATTTCTTCATGTATGGAATGGTAATACCCCAGTTGTGGTAAGCGGAACCAAAGGCAACAGTTCCGTCCATTACACTGACTTGCCACTCTTTCTTCTTCTCCTCTGGAGCGAATTGTCGAATGAGTTTGTTGACCTTGATGATCGTTTCTTCGAAACGCTTCAACATGTCTTCGGGAGTTACCTTCAGTTCGTTAATAAGTCGGTCAACTTTGTTAATGAAGAGAACAGGCTTCACCTTCTCCTTCAGGGCTTGGCGAACAACAGTTTCTGTTTGAGGCATTGGCCCTTCAACTGCACAAGCTAAGATGAAACATCCGTCAACAGCTCGCATAGCACGGGTAACGTCTCCTCCAAAGTCAACGTGGCCTGGTGTATCAATGAGGTTGATGAGAAAGTCAGTTCCATCTACACTGTGAACCATTGAAGCGGAAGCTGCGTTGATGGTAATTCCACGAGCAGATTCTTGCTCGTCAAAGTCCAAAACACGGGCAGCGCCAGCGAGTTCGTTTGACATCATACCGGCACCGGCAATGAGGTTATCTGAAAGTGTTGTCTTTCCGTGGTCGATGTGTGCAGCGATGCACAAGTTTCGAATTTGAGGAAGGATATGCATGACCTCTGTGGCCTTCTTGATGTTGTCTTCTTTTCGTCCCATGGTTACCACCGTGTTCTCGTTGCTTCGTCCCACCGAAAAGGGGTTCTTAAGTGACTCGCAGTGTTTGCCATCAAGATGACCTTTGAAGTGGGTCGGATCTTGGCGCAATTATCTTTCGTCAATCTCTTTGGACGGGGGTCGGATTCGTGAAACGAGTAGAAAAAATAAGAAAGAGAATGATAAAAGTCGTCCCAACAAAAAAGTTCCCTAATCGTAAATAGAGTGCAAAAACCCCCAAAGAAAAACTAAGCGCACAAACAACAACCAGCCCAATCAGAAGAAATGGAGCGTTAGATGGCCTTGTATCGATGAACTCATAGACATAATAACCCCCTCCACGAGTAGCCCAAAATTCTGCGAAAATAAGGTATATGCTGCCGTAAAGAAAGCCAAACACTACCATAGCCAGTGGTAACTGAACCCAACCAAATATCATTTCAATAGAAAGAAAAATTAAGGAGAAATTGTGCATCATCTGTTCGTGTTTTAGAAACATATGATCCATTTCCATCTGCTTGTTCCCCATATCAGGTAAAATCACATAACGGACAATAATTGCTGTGAGTGCTGCTGAACTGAAAGCGATACCAAAGAAAGCACCCCCTACAACGACAACCCACTCCGGGAGAGGCTGCCCCATCCAAGAATAGAGCGATATCATCCCGTTTACCAGCATGGACACGCAAAATGCAATCAGGGTCCAAGAACTGAAAGGGACCAATCGTTCAACGCCAATTGTCGCATGTTTCTGAAGTTGATTTGATTCCCGAAATAGCGGAGTCATCTGCCCGGGTACTGGATTTCTGACAATCCAAAACGCTATGGCATGAAAACCGAGATAACCGCACAATAACCGATACGTAATTCGAAGGGCCTTTTGGACATCAGTGGAACCATAAATCAGATCCACATCGAGCGAAAATAGACTACGGTCAAGCAAGATAAGAGATGCGAAGGAACCGCAAAACATTCCAGCAATGAGAAGACGCGACACGGTTGTCATGTTTGATGAATCTTGATGACCTGGTTCACCCACAGAATCTCACCTTGTCTCAAGAACCATTACACGCGCTGGTGTTTAAAGAATAATGCCTCAAACAAAACCATCGAGATTGGTTGGGATGCATCAACTTGGCCCGAACCCCAAAGGGACGGAAGAAAGAGAATATTACTCAACGAGCAGAGGCTGCGATGCGCTCAAGTTCTTCCTTCTTACCAACGGCGTAGGAGGTGACATCACCGGCTGAAGCCTTGTTCAACTCGTTAATGATGCAACTCTTGAGGGTACGCTTTGACTTGTGAGTACCTTGTTGTGCACCACGTGCGAGGTTTGCAAGGGCGACATCCAAGCGACGGGAAGGTGATGAATCTACAGCCTTAGGCTGAGATACTGCACCGAATTTGATTCGGGTAATCTCTTCCATAGGAGCAGCGTTGCAAATAGCGTCCACAAAGACTTGAAGAGGATTGTTTCCAGACTTGTCCGCAATGGTATCAAGAGCACCTTCGAATGCTTTCATAGCACCCATTTTCTTACCGGTGTAGTTTCCGGTTCGCATGAGTTTGTTGATGTATCGCTCAACTACGGAAAGCTTGGCTTTTCCAAACCATGCATTTGCGTGTCGTCCACCGGTATGAGGGACACCGACGGTTGTAAGATTGATGTATGGGGCGAGACCTGGATCCTTGCAGGTCACTTCTGAAGCATCCCACTTACCGAAAACTTGTGTTCCGATTCCTGCGATTGGCTTGACGACTTCTTCGACTTCTGATTCTGTATCACTCATCATCATCACCTCAGCGGACTGGCTTCTCCTTTCGTCCACGGACCATTTCGTCAAGGGAAACTCCGTTGACTTGAATGACCTTGTAGCGGACACCAGGAATATCTCCGTACGAACGACCCATGCGTCCGCCGATACCTTCAACCATGACTTCATCGTGTTCATCAATGAAGTTGATTGCACCATCGCCGGGAGCGAAAGCGGTGAGTTTGTTTCCGTTCTTAATCAAAGAAATTTTGACAGCCTTACGGATACCTGAGTTAGGTTGCTTGGCTTCGATACCGACCTTTTCGATAACGATACCCTTGGCTTGTGTGGACCCAGCAAGCGGGTCGTGCTTTGCTCGGGACTTGAGCATACGCTTCTTATATCGACGATCTGACCAACGGAATTTTTGTCGGTCTTTGGCCATTTTGGCACCTGCAAAGAGTCCTCTACCCATAATCATCACCCATTGAGCAGTTCGCCGACTTGCCGCCCCTATTTAATCAAATCCCTTATTCACAACGCTTTCATGGCGGCGTCATTCGTTTTTTTACTTCTTAATCCCATCATTTTTTGAACAACATTCAAGCGACTCCGCCCGCTGGAAGTACCATGGCATTCAGAGACCATCTCGGCGCTGCTTCAATTGAAGACGAAGAAATAAGCCTTAGCCACGGCATGCTAAACCATTCCCAAGCAAGTGGTCATGCCATGACCGTGTTCACCAATATTTCAGAATGCCCCGGGCATAGAGCCGCCGTGAATATGTTGACGCGGGACCGATTATGCCAAGCCATTGGAATTGAGCCCGAAGAATACATCGACACGCTAGGTTGGGCCATGTCCAACCCAGGCACTCCTGAAATGGTTCAACCTGAGGACGCCCCTTGTATGGAAAACCAACAAACCGAGGTCAACCTTGAACAGTTACCTATCCCTCACCATTGGCCAGCAGACCGTGGACGTTATTCCTCCGCCAGCATCATTATTGCTGAAGACAACGGAATACGAAATGTATCGTTTCACCGTCAATTTTTGAGGGATAAAAATCACCTCGTAGTTCGGCTTGTACCGCGTCATTTACGGACGATGGTTATGGATGCCAGGAAAGAGGGACGAGAAGTAAGCATTGCTGTTGTCAACGGACCTGACCCGGTCGTGCTGCTTGCTGCTGCTATGTCG
>JABJFP010000117.1 GCA_018662715.1 Methanobacteriota archaeon
GAATTGGGTCAGCAGATGAGAAGAGGGATTTCTTCATAGACGCGTGCGTTTTGGAAGGAATCATGGCCACCTTGGACCCCTTCAACGCTCGACGCCCACTTGACGTAGGCGGAGAATATTTTGCCCTGGACGCCCTTGATGCCAACGGCCTTCCAACCCAGCACCTACCTTATTCCATCCGAGTTCTCCTCGAAGGTGCGCTTCGTGCTCATGATGGATTTCTGATTACCGAGGCCGATGTCCGCTCAATTGCATCGTGGTCGCCTAACGGGGAGCGTAATGAAATTCCATTCCGCCCATCCCGAGTGATTCTTCAAGACTTCACAGGAGTCCCTGCTGTTGTTGACCTCGCCGCACTGCGTGACGCCATGGTGGAAATGGGTGGAGACCCAGAAAAGGTCAACCCGCAAGTGCCGGTGGATTTGGTCATTGACCATTCGGTCCAAGTTGATGTCTCGGGAGCACATAGCGACGCCCTCAGCATGAACCTTGACATTGAATATCACCGTAATATGGAGCGATACACGTTCCTCAAATGGGGCCAGCAATCCCTTGCAAATTTCCAAGCAGTACCCCCTTCAAGAGGAATTGTACACCAGGTTAATCTCGAATTCCTCGCAAGCGTTGCTCGCCAAGAAGATGGCGTATGGCTTGCTGACACGCTGGTTGGGACCGACTCCCACACGACTATGGTCAACGGACTTGGCGTTCTTGGATGGGGGGTTGGTGGAATTGAAGCCGAGGCAGTCATGCTTGGCCAACCGATCTACATGCTGGCACCTGACGTTGTGGGCGTCCGCCTTACTGGAAGCCTTCAGCCAGGCGTCACTGCAACTGACATGACGCTGCGCATCGTTGAAATGTTGCGAGAACACGGCGTTGTTGGAAAATTTGTGGAATTCTTTGGCCCAGGCATGAAGGAACTCACTCTTGCAGACCGAGCAACCATTGCCAACATGGCTCCGGAATATGGAGCAACATGCGGATTCTTCCCCGTTGATGAGCGCACCCTTGACTATTTGCGCCTCACTGGACGTGAGGACGACGCTGTTGCCGGCGTTGAAGCATATGCCAAAGCACAAGGAATGTGGTACGGTGAGAATGCAGAGGAAAAATCCTACACGGCTGTTTTGGAACTCAATCTTGATGTGGTCCTTCCTGCCCTCGCTGGGCCAAAGCGACCTCAAGACCGCGTGGACCTTCATAGCATGAAGGAGCATTTTGTTGAAAGCCTCACCCACGAATTGGGTCATCACGGCCATGGTTTGGAACCCAAAGACTTGTCCAAGAGTTCAATTGTTGAAATGGACGGGAAGCGTTACGATTTGAATCATGGCGATGTTGTAATCGCAGCCATCACTTCATGTACAAACACATCCAACCCAGGAGTTATGCTTGCCGCTGGACTCCTTGCTCGAAATGCTCGTAGCCGTGGGTTGACGGTTAAACCCTGGGTGAAGACATCTCTTGCACCAGGTAGCCGTGTTGTCACTGAGTACTACGAAGCGACTGGACTCCAAGAAGACTTGAACGCCATGGGATTCCACGTAGTAGGATACGGCTGCACAACATGCATCGGTAATTCCGGCCCTCTCGCTGAACCGATTGAAGCTGCTATTGATGATGCGGGCCTTATCGTAGGTTCTGTTATTTCAGGAAACCGTAATTTCGAAGGTCGCGTTCACGGGAAGGTCAAGGCATCCTACCTTGCAAGCCCGCCGCTGGTAGTCGCCTATGCCATTGCAGGAACATTAGAAATCGATTTGTCAACCGAGCCACTTGGACATGATAATGACGGTCATCCCGTGATGCTCCAAGACGTTTGGCCTTCCGACGAAGAACTTGCTAAAGCAATGAGCGTCATCACTCCCGAAATGTTCCGTCAACGCTACGCTGATGCCATGAATGAACCCCGTTGGAATAGCATTCCTGCTGCATCAAGCCCGCTTTACCCCTGGGAAGATTCTTCCACCTATATCCGACTGCCCACCTTCTTTAGCGGCCTGTCGGCAAAGGCTGATCCGATTGAATCAATTGACGGGGCTCGTGTCCTGCTCAAACTTGGAGATTCCATTACTACAGACCACATCTCCCCCGCTGGCTCATTCCCTGAAGATGGCCCTGCTGGAGTTTGGTTGAATGAACGCAATGTCGCAAAAGGCGACTTCAACTCGTTCGGCAGCCGTAGAGGCAATCACGAAATCATGATGCGCGGTACTTTTGCAAACGTTCGGATTCGTAACGAAATGGCTCCTGGGACAGAAGGTGGCTACGCACTAAATCATGAAAGTGGGGAAGTCCAATCTGTTTACGACGCTGCGCAAATTCATGCTCCAAAGATTGTTCTTGCAGGCAGTCAGTACGGCACAGGCTCTTCTCGTGATTGGGCAGCGAAGGGAACATATCTTCTCGGAGTTAAAGCTGTGATTGCAACCTCCTTTGAGCGCATTCACCGCTCAAACCTCGTAGGAATGGGAGTGCTCCCCCTCACCTTCTCTGAAGGAGAAAGCCACGAAACACTTGGGCTTACTGGCCATGAGCACTTTTCTATTGCAGTGACCGATGAAGTCCAACCTCTCCAGATGATGGCTGTTGAAGCCACCTCTCCGGAAGGCGAGGTCAAGTCGTTCATGGTTCAAGTTCGTCTCGACACACCGGTCGAAGTAGAATACTATCGCAATGGTGGTATTTTGCACACCGTCTTGAGGCAGATGGCTGGAGAAGGCCAATAGAGCCACTATCTTCAAGGCAAAGAAGCGCTGAGGTTGAAACAATGAGCAAACTGCGGGGAAACGTTCGCTACCGATTCCGCTCCGACGACCACGATGTCAATATCGTGATTGAAGGAGATGTGGACTGGGTCATCAACCACGTAGACAAACTCGGACTTGCAGGAGTTGGATGGACCATGCCTATCGGCACTCAAGTCAAACCAACAGGCCTTTCCAAAGTCAGCAAAGAGCGGCAAAAGTCGGGCATGAACATCGAAATGGAAGAAGCTCCCGCTGATGAAAAACCTGCTGACATGGGACCTACACCCGACCCGTCTCGCATTCCAGTCGTCCGACGACCGATTGGCCAACTTGACCTTGGCGCAAAAATCGCCGAAGTTGGCCTTGAGCCACCTGCGCAACCAGACACAATAGAACTCATGGAAATTCTTGACGATATGGAACCCCCTCAACCCGTACAAGGCGTGACAAGCGTA
>JABJFP010000012.1 GCA_018662715.1 Methanobacteriota archaeon
TGTTGTAGCCTCATCTAAACGGCCAACCGTCACAAGGCGCTCATAGGTACTCGAATCAACGGCTTCTCTAAACAATTCAAATACGGACCGTTTCTTCAACGAGCGTTCTTGTTCACTCAAACGAGAGCAGAGGTATCCTCTCGGCTTGTAGAGCAGAAAGGTTGTGTGTTCCGAACCAAGTTCAAGACGCTGCCCTCTATACTCTACGGGTTTTGTTTTGGGGTTGAATTGAAAACTGATTTCTTTGACAACTGAGCCATTGACGGTAACATCTCCGTCCCAAATGGCTTCCTTTACCTCACGCTTTGAGGAGAAGAATCCTGTCTTTGATAGAAACTGATGGAGTCGTAATTTCATCCTGTCAACCATTTGCAAGGCGGCGTCTTTACCTCATCAAGGCTCCGCTGAGTTCACCAGGAAACTCAAACGTTCTCGATGTTCAGGCACTGAGCGAGATGAATCTCATTAGTGGCGGAGGAAAAGATTGACACGGAGAACATCCTCAGAGGAACGACGATGTTTTCCAATGATGAACTCAAGGCGTGGTATAAGGCCACGCCAGTGGATTTGGATTGGCTAGAGAAGCCGTCTCGACATCAATTCAGATGGCGTCTTCCAAACGACCGATGGGTGACTTTACCACGTCAAATTAGCAATGAAGAGACTCTGCGAAAACAATTTGCAACCTACGCCCCTCGTGACCTCTATATTGGCACTTCTGCTTGGTTGAACCCAGTTGACCTACCACGATTGAAAGACCTTGATGTCCCAGCGCCAATACTTCTTGACCACTTGGTCGTGTTTGATATTGACTTTCGACCGTTTTGCTATCGTAGATTGGAACGAGCAAGAGCGGTAACAAGTGGATTGCTGAAATGGCTTGATGAACACGAGGACCTTTCGTTACAATACATCAGTTATAGCGGAGGTAAAGGCTTCCACCTTGTGTTAAGAGACAACGACCGTTCATTATTTGCGACTCCAGAACCACGACTACGAGAAGAGCGGGTAAGAGCATCTCGCCAGGCACTCTTGCAACGTGTTCTTGACGCAGGCTTTGAGGTCGATACAACCGTAACAGCAGACACAAGACGCATTATTCGATTACCGGGTTCGCTCCACGGAACTACCGGTTGGTGTTGTACGAGAATATCCCGCAAGCAATTAAATCAGCCTCTTAAAACATGGAAGAAAACGCTCCCAAAGCACATACGTGGTCTGAAGATGAAACACTGGCCCATGGGAATCAAAGAGTTCCGACAACGTATCTCATCAAGCATGACGAGGCCGTTCAAAAGAACATCTACGCCAAAACACATCCAAGCAAAAATAACCCGGAACTCGCCTGAATCTGTCAGCATGCAAATGAGCAGTCAAGTAATTGGTACGAAGGGCAGAAGTTCCCTGATGGCGTGGATTCCGGAACGATGGCGCGAGGGGCAGCGTGAGTTTTTTATCAAAAGCGTAACTGAAAAAGGCTGGTTCCCCATTTACCGATTCCAGCAAGGCCCTCATGAATTCATACTCATACCCCGAGCGATTCCAACCTCACAGTTGCGTAAGCAATTACCAAAACTTGGCTTACAGCGCCTTTCCACCGAGATCGTATCGTTAGGTCACTATTGGACCGACATGAGTCACCATCAGCCTGAGATGACCGAGCAAAACTCCGAACTTATTTTCAAAGGCCGGTGGGATGAAACCAACGATGCCGTGAGCAATGTCCCATGGTCTGCAACTCATATTGAGGCCCTCAAACGATTGGGAGTTGAGGTGTCAGCGAGGGGAGAAATTGCGGGACGCCCTGAACCTGCAATGCGAATTGTTACAAAATTGTGAACATTTATATGCCGCCAATTATGTGTTTTACTTGTCCAAGAGAGCTTAACGGCAATGACCTTCCCGATAATATCGGGGGAATCCAACCGATTGCGGGACTCGGACAGTCCCGCAATCACGAGTTGATTCAAATGGGAATTTTCAATTTCATCCTCAAGATTCTCAAAGGCGAAGGTAACCTCGGCGCGACCCAAAGTTACTCCTTTGACAGTCGGCGAACGACCGGTGGTTCAGGCAATGGATATGACAGAGTCATGGGCATGTCGGGTGTCGCCCCTGGAGCAAGTGAAGACGATGTGCGCAGAGGTCTTGAAGCAGATAATTTCACACCTGACTCAATCGACCTTCTCTTTGCGTCTTCAACGTTTAGAAAAATGATGAACTGGTAATTTCATCGCCCTGACCAACAGGATAAAGGGATTGCTGGTCTTTTTATTTAGAATTAAATTGGGGTCACTTGTTGCTGACCCATTGCCCAGTAGCAGGATCTCTGTAGAACTGGTTCCCTGTACCCGCAGGGAATTCAATCCATTCCTTCCCATCCTCCCTCATCGACCCTCGCATTGCGTATTCTGGAGTCACCGACGTAGCAAGGAGTTCGGGTTCCTTTCTGCGGGACATGAAGAAACCTGCCAACCCCAAGACACCGACAGTGACAGCAGCAATGAGCATCCAATTAGAGAAGAGAGTAGAGTCGCCGCCAGATGCAGCACTTGAACCAATTTGACGTTGTGAACATCCCACTTGGTTGGCAACCTCATTTGTTGGGGTCTTTGCACACTCATCAACGGCGTCGTTAATTCCGTCTGCATCTGTATCTCTCTGCCAACTTGAACATCCATCTGGTGAAATATCAGAATTCACCGAACCGGGACACTGGTCTCTAGAATTAGTAACGCCATCTGAGTCCTCGTCTTGTTGGTCCCATGAGCAACCGTTCGCATTCACAGTTTCATTTTCTGAAGTTTCGGGACATGTATCGCTCCCTGTGCAGTTTGAAGGGCCAGTTGAAGGGCGACCTGCATCGCAAATAGAATCCAAATCCGAATCGACTTGAAGGTCTGCACATCCGAATTCATCAACCGAAGAGTTCGTGGCGGTGAGAGGACACTGGTCAAAGAAATCGTTCAATGAATCTCCGTCAGTATCCCGTTGCTTTTCTCCACAACCATCAGAATTTGGGCTCTCTTCAGAAGATGTTTCGGGACAACTATCAATTCCATTTGGAACCTCATCTTCGTCTTCGTCTTGCTGCTCCCAACTGCAACCGTCCACGTCTGGAATATTTCCTTGGGTCGTCTTCGGACATAGGTCAATTCCCTGGCATTGGGAAGGGCCGTTGCTTAATGCACCTTGGTCACATACTCCGTCAGAGTCTTTGTCCACTTGAATATCAGAGCATCCGCTTTCATCAATTAGTGCGAGATATGCCGTATTTGTACACAGGTCCAAACCGTTCGGAACACCATCCTCATCATCGTCGAGTTGTTCCCAACTGCAACCGTCTTCATTTGAAAACTCCTCCAAATTCGTGCTTGGACAAAAGTCCGATACATCTTGGACACCGTCCCCGTCCGAATCAGGCTGCCAGAGGTAATATCCTTGCTCATGGTATTCGTTATCATCATCCACGTACGTCAAAAACGATGTTTGATTTGGAAAGAAGACTGGCCTTCCCATTGATGTATTGATGTAATCTGGAGACAAGGCAAGTTGCAGACTTCCATTTTCATCAACAAAGTATGTTTGCATGGACGAATTGTAATTCCATTGTTCACTGTATGAAGCATTCACGAGCAGAACATACAGAAGTTCGCTGCTTCTTGAAAATTCAAGCGACAGCTGCAACGGCCCAGAATAATAACCGTTGTCCTCTTCAAATGAGATGATGGATCTGAAGAAAAATGATTCCATGGAATATGTCCGAATGGTTTCGTCCGAATAGACATAAAGGCTGTCTCCGTCCGGAGAAAGAAGCAAGTTTTCAGCATCTTCTATTGCCCTACTTTGGAGCATATATCCGTCGTTTAAATCCCATAAATTCAGAGACCTGCTCGTAAGACCAATGAGCGAAGTTCCATCGTGCGTGAAGATAAGTGTTCTAGGGTAATGGTCTTCATCCTCAAACGCTATTTCATGTGTTGTGAGGTCGATCACTACGGTACTCCCTGAGTAACTGCTGGCGGAATACATAGACGCCGCCAGATGTGTCCCTCCCGGACTCACCACGGGATAGCGAAGCGAAGAACAGTCGTTGCTCACCAAATAATCCCAAGAAATCGTATCGTTAACACTGTCCCACAAATAGTATCCACATTCAGCATCACGCCAATAACTGCTATCCCATATAATCAACACATCTACACCGTTTGGCATCCACAAATAATTGTTAATGTCTCGACTTTCATTATCAAATGTATGTTCTTTAACCAACGAGAGTGTTTCATCCCTAAGCATGATGCGATCTGTTTCTTCTGTCAACGCACGCTCTCCGGTAGGAGACCATGTTAGGCCCGTCATAGTATCAGCGCTCATCGGTTGTGATGACATTGCCCACGATAGTATGTTTGGACAAGCCGAAACATCGTAAAGCGGACAGTTGTCTTGAGCGTCGACAACCCCATCTCCGTCAACGTCACGTTGGTTGCTGCTGCAACCGTAGATGTTACTAAATTCGGTAAGAGGCGTTTCGGGACAGATGTCGTCCGAGTCGGAAACACCGTCTTCATCACTGTCCTGCAACTGGGCGATAGAACAGCCACTGCTGTCAGCACTATCACTGGTTTTGGTTCTCGGGCAAATATCATCACGGTCGTTAACCCCATCAAAGTCAGTATCCTTTTGACTCAGCCCACAGCCCTTTGCATCAGCGTCTTCATCTTCTGAAGTAGAAGGGCAGATGTCCTGCAGATTTGCTACGCCGTCTGAATCATCATCAGGCATCCATCCTGAAAGATATGTCTCATAGCAGCGTTCATGAAGAACGAGAAGTTCTCCATCATCGGAAGCAAATTTAAATTGTATCGCTCCATCATAATAACAAGAACCTCTTGGTCCAGTGACCGATGAGATTTCCTGCCAGTTGCTCGTAGAATAAATGTCATAGTCATCTCCATTTTGGAACATGATGGAATCTGAATTAGAGGAAAATGAAACAGGTCCCGATGCCGATGAAGAAGAAAACTCCAAACTGTAATCTGAGGTTGAATAAGCAGACACACCATACTCAGAACCCATCACAAGATAGTCACCATCTGGGTCTACAGACAGTGGCCCAACCCCGGTGTTTTGTGTCAGAGTAAAGCTTCGCTTCATGACCCACTGATAACCTACAAACGGGATGTTTTCAAACTCGTATTCATTTCCGGTGGCATCGTTGTTCACGTACCAAAGGATGTCTTCAGTCGGATGATGAACGGCATAGAGTCCTGTAGAAGAGGTTCCTGTCACTTCTTCCCAATCTGGCCCCTCATACATTTTTCCACCGTCTTCACCGGTCATAAAAAGAATCCTTTCTCCATCTCCCGACCACGTAATTCCGTTGATGCCGTAGTAGTAGCTGTTTTCCGTTTGGACATTGCCAGAAAATACTTCCTCCCAGTCCGAAGTACGATAGATTTCAAAATCTAGATCACCATAAGCAACCAAGTAACTTCCATCCGGAGAAAACTCCAACAAATCGATACTTATGTCCGATTCCACGGATTCAATAAGTACGTTCCAATCTGAATTGTGGTAGATGGTGATGGAAGATTCGGCGTAATTTGGGCAATCAAGCGTTGCAATATAATCCGAATGTATGTCATAATCAAACGTTGGATCGCAATACCTTGGTTCAACCAATTGTTGGCGAGCCACCGCCCAATCGCCATCATGGACATCATCTCTCCCGGAAGAATCAAAAAATGGAATGTCATCAACAAATCCCGTTGTTGAATGCTGGAGTGGAGCAGTACAGAGAAGCATAAGCGCTGCGAGTATGATTGCTATTGTCGCATTGAATCTAGCGAGACCACCGCCCGAACGATGATTTTGTAAGAGAGTAGCGGCATACCTCACGGTCATCATCATAAATTCGCATGGTGAATTAATTTAGTTATTTCCCCTGCAAAGAGATTGCTGTGAACCAAAAAATCAACGAACTCTATGGACCCCAGAGATGATTCCTGCTCATATGGTGAACAAGTTATTAAAAATACGGAACGGCGTTTTATCTATGAAGCAATAATGACGTTTGATTCAACTTATGAACCCTTTTTCCAGCCACCAGGGTGGATTGTTGCTCCTATTTGGGCAGTGCTTTACACCTGCATGGCCTTCAGTTTCACCTCCGTTTTGAACCAACGTGATGATTTAGCCTACCCCAAAATCATCATTGCCTTCTTCATCATACAACTCGCCCTCAATCTTGCTTGGCCATCTGTGTTCAATTCGGAACGATATCTGCTCTCGTTAGTAATGCTCATCTTCATGGTTGTTTTTACTGTAGTTTATGCATATCTCATCTACAAACCACTCCCCTCTGCATCGATGCTGGTCTGGCCATATGTCGCATGGATGATGTTTGCAGCCGCCATCAATGCTGCATATTATCTTCATCACCGTTGAATCCATCGTCGGAGAAATAATTCCGTCTTATTCAGAGAATTCTAAAGCCCCTAAATAGAACAATGAAGCTAACCCGTGAGGGCGTAGGGTTCTTGAAGAATTGTGGGTGAGGCGATACCATGACAGATGCTCTTGACGCTACTCTTGTCGCTGAAGAATTCGTTCATCGCATGTCATGGAAGCAACTTCTCGCCTTGTCCCTTGCTACGCTTCTTGTGGTTTCTATCGTTGCGGGGATGTCATTTTTTAACGATTCAACAAAGAAGGCTCAGTCCTCGGATGTATTTGGAGGAGAAGACGGTTGGAGAGCCTTCTCTGTAGTAGCGCCAATCGATACCGGAATTAACGTGTATCACGACCATTTTCGCACCAATGAAACCTACCCACAATGGTTGCTTGACGGACTTGGAGTCAACAAAGTCTGCGATGTGACCCTTGAAGGAAGTTGGCAGGAACGTTATGATGCTGACAAAGAAACATGCTGGGATACACTCACGGCTAGTGACATTGTGTACTTCCCTGGAACCAAAATTATTGGAAGCGCGCCAGACGGAGACAGTGACATTCTGATTCTTGATGACCCTTCTGACGGCCACGGCTCTGCAGTTACCGGAGCAGTTCTTGATGCAAACCCAAATGCTGTGATTTACTTTGTAGAAGGCTTTTCTGAACAAGCGGTTCAATCGGCTGCGAATCAACCGCTTGTAGACGTCATCACGACATCGTTTGGTGCCATTGGTTCAATTCCTGTTCCAGGAATTGAACGAGCTACCGAATCTGCCGTAAT
The DNA here is from genome assembly GCA_018662715.1 of Methanobacteriota archaeon. Classification (GTDB taxonomy): domain Archaea; phylum Thermoplasmatota; class Poseidoniia; order Poseidoniales; family Poseidoniaceae; genus Poseidonia. The sequence goes on from JABJFP010000012.1 coordinate 7,235, forward strand.
TGAATTTGGAAAGATTCACACCGGAGCAGCCGATAACAGCCCTTCTCCAGCAGTACAAGATGCAACCGCCGGACCGCCTTGGTCAATTGGAATTGCAGGATACGCCGAGGAAGGCGATGACCAAAAGGAAATCATGTCGGGCTCATATCCAGACATATCCGCTGATTGGACACAGGTCTTACCAAATCACGATGATATTGATGGGTACCATGAAACCTCAGGCACATCGTTTGCCACACCACGCACAGCAGGAATTCTTTCATTTGTGTTGGAGTCGCTTCGTCATGAGTTCCAAGATGCATCTTCAGGAGCCTCTCCCGACGCTCGTGGATTGAATCTCGTGAATGGATCTGATGGAGAAGGAAACCCAATCTCCATCAACAATGCCAATATTCGTGAAGCACTCAATCTTTCAGCTTGGTATCCCGACCTCGGTTGGGATCCAACGTCCGGAACCATGCCAATTTCTCCAGTTGCTCCTTGCACACAAACAGGATGGGGTTTGGTCAACTTATCGAACATTGAACCGATCATCAAGCATCTGAACGGAACTGAACCGCTCGCTGACCGAGCAGGTGATGTCGTGGCCTGTATGAACCTCAATCAAGCGGCACGAGAAGCATATTGGGGCGCATACCCAACGCTCCCCGCTCAGCTCCATGGCGTTGGTGAAGAAGGGGTCCAACGACGAGATTGAA
>JABJFP010000315.1 GCA_018662715.1 Methanobacteriota archaeon
AATAATACAATAAGGGAAAACTATGGCCGCCATCATTTCTGAAAAATTCAGAATCTTTAATGCAAAGCAGTTTTTAGAATCGTTATCTGAAGGCGCAACTGGCACTGAAGCAACTTCTGACGAAAGAACTAAATCCTACTTCTTCGTAGGTCGTCCCCAAAGGTGGAGTGCTTACTTAGAGATTTACTCTACTGTTGGTACTTTCTCACTGGGTGAGACTGTTTATGTCACTACTAATGGTATGACGGTAAACAATTCGTCATTCCGAGCAACTGTTGAAGCAGTTTATCCAAATAGTATTCTTCTATCTGGTGTTTTCCCTAATATTGCAGCAGTCCCAGGTATTGGTAGTCAAATTAGAGGTGATTCTTCTAATGCTACTGCATATGCGGCAGTTTACAGATATGCAACTGACGAGATTCCTCTTCGTCCCGCAGATAACGACGAAGAAGAGAAGAGTATTCATGATGACATGATTGCTCTTAAAAGAGTTGGCGCAGACCAAGTAAGAGCAGTTGTCAGAAGATTTAATTGGAATCCTACTGTCAATCCTAAGTTTGACATGTGGAGACCTGACTACTCTTATGCAAGGGCAGCACAGGTTGACCCAGATGGTGTAGGTAGTTTAACTCCTGCAGAATCTTTGGCAAATGCACAATACTACCTAGTTAATAATAACTATGAAGTATTCAAGTGCCTTTATAACGGCACTAATGTTGACAACCCTTCAGGCACTAACGTATCATTAGAACCTAAGAGAAATCCTGGTCCTACTGGTGAAGGTGTATATGATTCCGCAACTGGCGTCTATACTGAATATCCTGATGTAACTAATGGTTATGTTTGGAAGTATCTTTATACTATCCCAACAAATGATGTATTGAGATTTCTCTCAACAGACTTCATGCCAATTGTTGAGGATTCTACTGTAACAACCCTAGCAGCATCACAAGCAGGTGCCATCTCCACTATTATTGTTAGAGATAATGGCAACAATCTACCTTCTAGTAAAACCATCTATACCCCTATTTTAGGTGATGGTGCAAATGGTATTGTGCGTTTTCAAACTGGTCCCAATGGTAATATTACTACTGCATATTTGGTAGATAATGCAGGTGCTAGAGTAAACATCAGTGGTAGTGGTTACACATACGCAAATGTGTTAATTAAAAATGGTTTCCTTTATGAGCAACCTGATTTAACATCACCATTAAATGTTTCTTCAAACGCTTCTGGTGATGTAGAAGTCATTGTTCCACCACAGGGTGGTCATGGTGCAGATTGTATTGCAGAACTTCTCGCAAAGAGAATTATGGCAAACATTCGTTTGACATATGCAGAAGGTGATGGTGATTTCCCTGTTGATAATGATTTCCGTAGAATCGGTATTATCAAGAATCCTAAACTTCCTGCTCCTTCAACTGATTTTGCTACTCAGGATACGATTAGTGCAATCTATGCAGTTAAACTAAACAACGTCAGTGGATCATTCCAACCAGACGAAGTTGCCAAACAAGAAGTTGCTGCTGGTGAGTTTGCATACGGCACCGTAGTTTCATGGGTTTGGGATGAAGTTGCTGCTGGTCAAACTCCAACTTCAGGGACTCTGAAGTATTTCCAGAGTCCTGATTTGCACAAAGATAATGGTATTGTTAGAGCGTTTGTTTCTGATGCAGCAAGATTAGTTGAAGGTCAAACTTCTTTAATCAGTGGTGCAGTAGAAACTGGTTATTCTACTGGCGGTGCAACTCTTCCTCTACTTGGTTTAACCTTCACTAATGGTCTTGCAGTCCCTGAGATTGCAAAGAATACTGGAGAAATCGTCTACATTGAAAATAGAAGACTTATCACCCGTGCTCCCGACCAAATCGAAGATATTAAACTAGTTATTGAATTCTGATTTCTGTTTCACATAATAAAACCCGTAACTTTGAGTAGAGATGCCACAAAATACAAACTTAAATACCAAAGAGTATAACGACGATTTTGATGCGTCTAAAAATTTCTACAAAGTCCTTTTTAGACCAGGATACTCTATTCAGTCCAGAGAGTTAACTACACTACAATCGATTTTACAGAATCAGATTGAGCAATTCGGAAAATATCAATTCAAACAGGGGCAACAGGTTATTCCTGGCGAAGTTTCGTTTAACAACAGACTCAATTATGTAAAACTTTCCTCTGTTTCCGAAGTTGCTGAGAATGTTGGTGGGGAAGTCGTATTTAATAAGTATGACATTAAAGACCTCATCAGTTACACTCTTACTGGGTTAACTTCTGGTGTACAAGGTGTTGTTGTCGAAGCAGCATATGGGTCAGAGACAGAATCTGACACTATTTTTGTCAATTACAT
>JABJFP010000307.1 GCA_018662715.1 Methanobacteriota archaeon
AAATAAGGGTAAATTGTTTCATTATACGCACATACATATAACCTTTAAAATTAGGCGCACACATATAAAAATGGGCGCAAACCTTTAACACCAAAGAGAGATGATAGTTTTAGTATTAGTATCTGTTATGTCAGCTTATATAATAAGGAGGGAATACCTTCTCTGTAAAGAGCTTCGTAAAAAACTAGATAAATATGAGTGAGGGAAAAGGACAAATGATTTATCATTACAAAGCCAGAATCGGGTGGCGTAAGAACAGAGGGAATAGCTATACAAATAACTATAAGGATGTGGAGTTCCTGTCTCGTGCTGCAACGCTTGAGATGATGAACAATGACCCACAATTTATTATAGAGATTATGGCTAGGAATGGACTAACAGGTGCTAAGATCAGCAACTTTGGTGTAGTAAAAATATATGAAATAAAAGAACTAGGAGAATCGTTTCACTATAAAGAAGAATAAACAATGGGCATAAGCAAGCTTGTATACACAGCGAATGAGGTTAAGGGCAGTTTGACCTCGCTGAGAAAAGATGGAGTAAAGAAAGGACAGTGGACAGGATTTGATTCACTCTTTGATAAATACTCTATGAAGAAAGGTAGCACCACATATATCTATGCGGGAGCACATCAAGGTAAGTCGCAGTTTGGGTTTGAACTGATGATGAACCTGTCAGAATATTCGGGTTGGAAATGGGCAGTGTACTCCCCAGAGACAGGCTCACCAACAGAGGTCTTCGCAGAACTATTGTGGGTGTATCTAAGGAAGCCGTTCCTTGTTAATGATACAATGACAGCAACAGATGAGGAGACAGATAAAGCATTTGAATTTATAAACAAACACTTCTATATAGTAGATAGTGGTCTTCAAGACCTATCTATAGAGGGTTTCTATACAGCTGTAGAAGAGATAGAGCAAGACTACTTCATTGAGATAGATGGTTGCTTCATCGATCCTTTCACCGAGATTAGAACAGATGTCAGTCAAGGTGTTAGAGATGACATAGCTATTGGTCAAGTACTCACTAAGGTGCGTAAGCATAGCAGTGATAAGAACTACCATACCATAGTAACGGTACACACTAAACACCAACAAGCTAAGTATAAGAATGGCGTAGCCTATGTAGATAAACCTACTATGAATGACATAGCCGGGGGAATGCAGTGGTCCAGAAAGGGGATGATGATTATCAACGTATGGAGATGTCCCTTTGGATTAGAAGATGGCAATGGTGTACCTTACGAACCTAACCAAGTTGAGATTACAGTGGTCAAAGCAAAGCCTAAAATTGTCGGTAAGCTGGGTAAAGTAACTATGTATTTTGATAAACTTACAAACAGATATTATGAGTACGACAAAAAAGGAAAGAAACAATTCGCTTACCCACAGTCTAATTCGTGACAGAAGGAAGGCGTTTGCTGAACTAATAAGAGCTTATTTAAAGTTTAACGTGCCCTCTGCTAAGAAGATAGAGGTGCACGAAAACGGAAGTATATCTATAAACAACCACCTATACAAGGTTGATATATCTGATTATACAGGCGTTGACCAGGGCTTTGGATATATATTCTTCAACCCATCTAACGGTAGGTTATACATACAGAAGGATAATGTTAATAAGATTTATAAGATAGATGTTGATTTATTAGATGACAAGGACTAACTTTGAAATATGAAAACAAGAGATTTAATAATCGAAGTTTCTCAAGAAGTTACAAACTTGCTCCTAGAGAAGAATGCTGCCTACGGGGACTCAGCCCTTAACCCCGTAGGTATCTTCTCGAAGGGAGATGCCGTAACAAGCTTATGTGCTAGAATAGACGATAAGCTTATGCGTATCAAGAGTAAGGGAATTACCGATGCTACAGAAGATACTGTACAAGATTTGATAGGATACCTGATCCTACTGAAGATTGCTCTAAGAGAAGAGTAATGAGTTGGAAGAAGAATGAAGACAAACTTTTTCTACATCTAAAGGATAACTACATCCTAGACCTAGATTGGTCAGAAGGCAAATACAATCACTACGATTGTTTCTCCCTAAAGTACGAATGCGATATAGAACTCAAGTGCAGAAATAAGCACTACGATGAACTCTTAATAGAGAAAGCAAAGTACGATAAACTTATACATAGGGCAGAGAAATTTCTTACTGTACCTATCTACATTTCTCAAACACCACAAGGCATCTACGCCTTTAATCTTTCCAAGCTCCCAGAACCTGTTTGGGAGACTAGGGGTATGCCTAAAACCTCACACTTTAATCAGCGACAATTCGTAGATAAGGTGGTAGGATATTTGCATATAAAAGATGCTAAACTGTACAAGTAATGGAAACATTTACTGAGATAGAGTTAAACCTTCCTAAGCCTCCAAGCCTCAATAAAATCTATGCGGGTGGTCACTGGGCTAAGAGAAAAAAATTCAAAGATGACTATAAAAAACACTGCCTTAAAGCTTTGGACGAGTATGACAGATTTACTTGCGAGGGTATTGAGCTACATATCACGTACAATTCTCGTCTTGATATTGACAATGGTATTCTTGTTTCAAAGTTTCTTGCAGATACGCTCGTTTCTGAAGGTATTATACCGGATGATAATCCAAAGTATTACAAAAAGGTTACGTTAAGATTTGACGAGAACCTTGACAAGAACCAATACATATGTAAAGTAATTTGCAAAAACTTAACTTATGATCAACCAGAAGAATTATAGAACTTGTAAGATGATTAAGCTGCAAGTTGATGCACTGCTGCACGAGATGGCTGTGCTATTTACGAACCTAGGAACAGAGTCTACTCAAGAGGAAATCGATAGAGCATACACACTTGAGAACGAACTCATAGATAAGATAGCTGAGATCGATCCTAACAAAGCGATGTCTATTAGACCTTATGAAAATTGATGAACCATACACCGAGATAACGGAGTCCGAAGCTGACTTCATAATAATTTTATATGAGACAATTAGACGATTGGTTCTTGAAGAGCACAAGATTACATTGGTACGCCTGGGTTATGAACTCAACATCAAACCTTCGGAGCTTTCAGATTACCTATTTGACATTGTCAGAATAGTAGATAGAATTGAAGAAGAGGTACGATAAAGAGGCAATTGAGCTAGAGGCTAAGAAATCCGTAGAACAAGGAGCGATAACTAACGCTCTAGGAAAGTTCATATTGCGTAGAGCAGAGGAGATTGTAAGCTATTCATTTATTACGCACGGTAACAAAGAGCTGAGGCAAGGACTTGTTGACGATGCGGTTATGCGTGTGTGCGAGAAGTTCCTACGTTATTATGAGGAGGATCGCAGTGCTGCCAATCTAATAATCACAATGATTTATTCCACAATGTATAATAAAATCACTGGATTAAAATGGAAGGATGTCTACGGACAAAAAAATAAGGGATATATTTACGTTGTAGAAAACGGAAATATAGTAAAGAAATTAATAAAATACGTTAAAGACGATTACTTAAGTGAGAAATTATGATGGAGATTTATAACGATTGGGTTTTAGTATCCTCAGTAGGATTTATGTTTGCATTTCTGTTCATCTTTGAACCTTATGGTTGGGTGATGGAAAGACTATTGCCTTTTAAGCCATTTAACTGCGTTCTGTGCCTCTCATTCTGGTGTAGCTTGCTCTTGTACTCTTACCTTGGAGTCAATCCCTTATACGCAATCTATACAGCTTTTATTGCTGAACTATCTTACCGTAAGTTAGTCAATGAATAATGTAAATTAAAATACCTATGAAGTTAATCAAGTCAGTTAGACAAATTACTAAGATTATATTGCATTGTTCAGCTACCCCTGAAGG
>JABJFP010000118.1 GCA_018662715.1 Methanobacteriota archaeon
CATGTGTACGCGATTATCAGGCCCGGAGGACGTTTCCATAGCGAGAGTCACGCTGTTATCAAAGGAATAATCCTGTTCTGCCGCTTCCATAACAGCATCAAGCGCACGAACTTCTCCGTGGCCGTAGACGTTATTCTGACGGTTTTTTGGAATTCCATCTTCGAGTGGACATGGCTCGTTCGCAAACATGTAATGACACTGACGATATGTTGCTGTTTCTTGCATGATATTACGGATATCAAACGGTGACAAGTCAGGATTGGCTTGATACATTAATGCTGAAACACCTGCTGCTCCGGGTGTTGCCATAGATGTCCCTGACATGTCAGTATATTGATCGCCGGTGTTGAAGGCTACAGACATGACGTTTGAGCCAACATAGGCTATGTTTGGCTTCACACGCCCTTCTTCGGTGGGCCCCTGGCTTGAATAAATTGCAATCGCTGAATTCTTGTCAAGAGCTCCAACAGTGATGACGTCTTCAGCAGACCCCGGGGTGCCTATTTGAGCGGAAACACCGTTATTACCCGCTGCGATAAAGAGGGCTATTCCCGAGCGCACCATTTCGTTACCATATCGGTTAACACTGTCTTCTTCTGAAGAAGTCCACTCGATTGCACCGGGTCCGCCCAAACTCATGGAAGCAGCACGAATGTTGAATTGGTATCGGTGATCAACGGTCCACTTCATACCCGCCATGACCGTTGCAAAAGAACCTGAACCACCTGCATCCAGAACCTTCACGCCAACAAGGTTCGCTTGTGGAGCCATACCAATGTGCTCGTAATTTGGTGCACCAGTTCCAGCGGTCGTACCTGCGCAGTGTGAGCCGTGACCTTGGTCATCGTAAGGGAAAACTTCCGTCCCGTTGACCAACGAAGGGTTGTTGACTGGGTCGTAAAATCCAATCACTTTCGGGTCGTTGGTGGAATCATCATCATCAAGGTCGTCTAAACTTGCATGGGCACCGTCAATTCCGGTGTCAATGATCGCAACCGTCACACCCGCACCGTCATAGCCTGTTTCTTCCCAAGCCGTGTCAACGCCGTGCAATACCGCAGCGTCTCCGTTTTGAATGGTGAGGACGCCGTCCAGTTCAATCATAATCACTCCCGGAATGTTAAGGGTCTCGCGAATCAAGTCGACGTGAATACGCCCTGCGAGTGCATCAATATGTGTCAACTCCCACTGGTGTTCATAACCAACTTCTCGTTCTAGCATAGCGATTTCGTCAGCTGATGGCGTGTGATCAAAGTCAATAATCAGCGGCAGAGTATTGTCTTCATCAAGGAAAATAGGGTTGTCTTTGTGAAATTCCACCATGTCTCCAATAGAATTCTTGTTTTGGTCAACCGTAGTCTCAACCCACCATCCTTCTTCCTGAGGCGAAGATTCCGATTCGACTTGAATTGGAGTTGCAAGAGCCAATGTAGGTAGCAGCATCAATGTTAGACAAAATGCGCTTAGAAGTTTTTTGATTCGCATGGGCTCACCGATTAAATCCAAGCAGGTGGTCTTTTTGAACCCATTGGGACCCTGTGAGGTGGCTTCTCTTATACCAAGTGAATGCAATTCAGGGGGTTGAAAACCCATACATTGATTGAAAACACGGGTGAAATATTATTACCTATTGTTTGGAAAAAATATTGATTGACATGGCAGCACCACGCAGAGCGAACCAAGGGGCCCCGAAAAGAACTCAGGAGCCAATAGCCCAAACCAAGGCGCAAGCAGCATCTCCATACCGAGGCGCAGTGTCTGCAACAACGCCCCAACCCGTTGCACCTATTGTCACCGTTGGACCACATGCATCAAAGCAAAGCCAAGACATGATGATGCTGAAACTCTCCCAAGGCGTAATGATGGGTATTGGATTTCTTGCAATATGGGGTGGAATCTTTAGCGTTGCTTTTGATGAAGAGGCGACAAACGACAATTTCCTTGTCTTGTTCATCGGTGGATTAGCATCGTTTTTAGTTTCTATAGGCATTATTGAACTGCAAAGTAAAAAGAACAACTACAGGTTGTACGATATCCATAATTATTTCCTCGGGATTGCGTTCTTCTTCTCCACGATTGGAGTCTTGTGGGGAACACGATACATGATGGGAGTCATGACGGGTACGTTTGATCTAGATTGGTTTGGGAACCCTGATTCCTACACCACGACCGATTGGGCACCCAATGCTAACGGAATCTATGCGCAATTGGTCACCTGCGTTTTGCTAACATTCGGGCATTTCCGCCTCCTCAAGAGGTACTCAGGAGATACTGGATTTGGTTGGGGTGTCGCCACATATGCACCAATGGCCATTCTTTTGGCCGGAGTGGGTCCTTGGATACGCTGGTCAGGGAACGTTGTGAGCTACGAACTTGGAATCAGCATCATAGTCATCTCCATTGTATCGATGGAAATGGCTCTGCGTTCAAACAAGGCGCTCAACTTCGGAGTGGTTGCGTTTGCTTCAGGGCTTGTGCCTCTGGTCTATGAATTGCTCAATGATGTCCCAGATGAGGGCAAAGGAGGGGCTTTGTCCCTAATGGTCTTCATCATTGCGCTACAGGGTTACTATGCAGCTCGTAGTGACCTAAGAAAAGAAGTCATGGAACGTGCTTCGTTTTTCCTCGTAGGACAAGTCGTTGTTGCGATTCTTGTCACGCGTTCTGGTGATTTGAACCTCATCCTCGGGCCTTTCAGAGCCGCCGAATATACTACATTGTCATCCTATGTATCCCTCCCAGTAGTACTTTGGTGCATGATGCTCCTTGCGTACTTCCCTGCCGTATTGCAACAACGGGTTCCATGGATGCCAATTGGCCTCGCCGTCAGCCTGGTGGCCCTTCCAACAGCAACCTCAACGGTTCCATGGGTACTCAGCATCATCATGATCCCCTACATGGTATTCATCTCCAAGGTCGCAAGGGAATGGGTGGTTAACGTCACTGTTCTTGCCTTTGGGATCTCCTATCTCTTGACTGACCTTGGAGGAATCTTAGAAGAAATCACGCCAAAAGAGACGTATGGAGGAACAATCCTTCACATCATTTTGCCCATCTTCATCATCATCATTTCTGAAATGGGACGCAAGCAAGGAAAAATCAACACAATGATATCACTTGGGCTGCTTGGAAGTGTCGTCTGCTCACGTGCGATTCTTGACCCCGAATGGTTCATGCCATGGTTGTTCATTGGATACATGTTTTATCTCAACATTGACATCGCCCTCAAATGTGATACGGCCAATTTCAGTGACCGCAAAGAACTGACCCTTTCTGCTGGATTCACTTCCCTGATAATTCTACTATTGGGACTGTTCGACAAGTTGGAATTGCCCCCTTACAGTATCTTTGACAAACTTTCACCCGATGGACTGGAACCGCAGTTTTTGATTTTGGGCATTGCACTCTATCTACTCTCAAGAATCATTGCTACAAATGAGTTTGACCTTGGCTCATTAGTTGCATGGTTGGACCAGGGACAATCCAATTCCCCAGCATATGATCCCGAGACCAACGCTTGGGTTGTACAAGTGCAAGAGGAAGAAACAACATTGGATAGTGTTCTTGAGCGAATGTGGACCCCTCTGGCGCGTATATCGTTGCTCTGTTCTCTTCTTTTGTTTACGCTAAGTATTGTATCAGTTACCAAATATATCGAAAAGCCACAGTGGATTCTCCTCATTGCGATACCAGTTGGCATCTTGGTGTGGGAAATTTATCAAATGGAACGAATTGACTCAAAGACGAGAGCTGCTGGAGTTGGATTACTTGTCGCCATTGCGTTCCCAGTAGCCATTGAACTCAAAGATGTAGCATATTATCAGATACCTGACGGTAAGATGTTAATCGCTGCTTCAATCATGCTTGACCTCCTCCTTGTCTCCGCCCCCCTCATCGTTAATGCGATCATCTCAAAGCGAGGAATCGACGAAGAAGGGTTGAATTTTTACGCTGATGCCACAGCATATGTTCTGCTGTTGATTCTCGCAACCTTGGATTCTTCTGGAGGATTATTGTTCGTCCCAATCCTCATTCTTGTGATGCTCCGAACAATTCAACACCGACATTATGGCACTGCTCTATTTGCTCCGTTTGCCGTACTTATCATGGAAAACGATTGGTTCTCTCGAGTCGGAATTAGCAATAAGATTCTCGAAGGCCTCCCTTCAGACATCGAGAATTACCTCAGAGACTCACACCTCGGACCTTTTGCGGCCCTATCAGGTATCTTTGTGGCAGTTCATATGACACTCATGCTCTTTGCAATGTACCGCGATTCAGAGCGCAATGCTGGATACCAAGAACTCGTTGCCCTCCTATGGCTCGGACTTGCCTTTTTGTCAGCCCTCCCCGATGGATTTTGGTTGCCTACCATCATCACATACATCATCATGAGTTACCTCTGGTATACGGAGAACAGTACTGCTTTGCCTTACATGCTTGGTATCCTGTTCTTTTCCCTCTTCATAGGATTCGACAACAGTGATACTTTCGCAAATATCGATACCGACAATTCATGGGCATGGAGCGGATTCGTCACTGCATTGAACGGTGTGGCATTTGCAGTCATGCACCGAGCTAACATCTTCTTCAAGGTCGACGCAGCCGACGACGATGAGCAAAAGACACAAGATACAACTGCACTTTTGAGTCAGCAAATCGCCAGCATTGGTTTCCTCATCAGTTACGATATATTCTACGGAATTGGCCCACTGATCGCTCTGGCGATGATTGGATACTCTACCTTCAAGAAAGGACAGACGACCAGCCTTCTGCTGTTCCCTCCGCTTCTCTCCTTCGCTGTGGTAAACATCATGATTCAAGGAAACATTGGAGACAGCGAAATACACACCACAATAGGTGGGGCAATCTTAGCGGTCCAAGGAATTATGTTTACGCTGTTATCGAACAAGGATGATTTGGTTTACGATTGGGAAAATGTAGAGTGGGAGAGTAATGACAGTTTCTTCCAATTCATGGACCGACTTGGCATTGCTGGGGTCGCTTATTCAGTAGTTGGCCTCTTCTTGGCCTTTGACGCCATTGATTTGGATTCCTTTGCTTACATCGCCATAACGGTGTACCTCGTAATTTTGGGCATCCAAGGATTTAGTGAAGAAAACGATGCACGTTGGCGCCGTGGAATCGGCGGATATGGATCTGTCCTGACCTCATTCCTGTTCACGACAACCATTGAGAACGACCTGTTTGCCGCGATTGGAGTAGTTTTGATGGGTATTCTTGCTCTTGGATTCGGATTCCTCTTCATGCAACGAACAAATACAGAAGACATCTACGAACAAGGAGTTCTTCCTGCTGAAATCCCTATGCCCCAACCGATGCCTGAAGAAGTGGAGACAGTTTCCACCGATGTTCCTGAAGAAGAGAAGACAGAGATGGTCGCTTCCGAAGAGGTTGAAGAAACTGAAATGGTAGAGCAACCCGAAGTTCAGCAAAAATCTGCCAAAACGATCGCCAAAGTTCCTGAACCCGTAGTTCAAACACCACCTACAGAACAAGCACATTCCGGGCTCTTAATGACCAAAGAAGGGTTTGCAGTTCGCTTGCCTGCTGATTCGGTGAACAACATTATCAAGTCACTAGAAAAAACTCCACACGAAGGATTTTTGCCGGTAGTAGCCTTTTCAGAAAGTGGTCAAATCGTGTTGAATTTTGAATCGGAGTCCTCCAAGGCTTGAAGTTCCGTCCTGCGAACAACAAAGACCTGAGCCCGCTCAGGGCAAAGCATGAGTGAAACATCTCAACGGATGGTTTGGATTGACCTTGAAATGACGGGACTCG
>JABJFP010000119.1 GCA_018662715.1 Methanobacteriota archaeon
GAATCTGTGATGTGAGGTCACACGAATGATGATATAGCCCACATCAGTGGGAAAATCATCGGCCTCTTTAGGCTGAGGTGAGCGCATGGGTGAGAACTGGTCAGCGAAAAATCCGTACATGACAAAAATTACTGAGAATTATATTCTCAACGGGGAAGGTTCCCGTAAAGAGACCCGTCACGTCGTTTTCGAGTTAGGTAACTCTGGGTTGGATTACAAAGTCGGAGACGCCTTGGGCGTTCTAGCGGAAAATCCACCTCACATCGTTGATGAGATCATTGAAGCCCAAGGTTGGGACCGAGACCACGCAGTTACCACACACAATGGAGAGCGCTCTCTCTATGATGCACTCAAGAAAGACTTTGAAGTTCATCTTGCTAACAAGAAATTTGTTCAATCCCTAGCAACCAAGGTTGTATCGAGTGGAATGAAAATTTCATTGAGCATGGTATCTCGTACAAGGAATACATCATCTTGGACCTCATCAGCCGATGAACAACTCCCCCCGTCGCTACAAGCCTCAGTTCCATCTGACGACCCAAGCGATCAAGTCGCAGCAATTACCGTAGATGCCAAGGCTATCGAAGATTACCTATGGACTCGGGATTATGTTGATATCATGCGAGAGTTTGATGTCAAATACTCCCCTGAAGAGTTTTTGGACCTTGTTGACAGGTTGAAACCCCGCCTCTATTCCATTGCCTCGTCTCATGATGCTCATCCTGGATACGTTGAACTAACCGTTGGTATTGTTCGCTTTGAATACAATAACCGTCCTCGTGGAGGACTCTGCACACAGTTCATGGCGGATGAAATTGATACATCTGGTGCTCCAATTGGTGTGTTTATGTCTCCAACAAAGTCCTTCATTCTCCCTGAAGATAAGGACGTTGACATTATCATGGTCGGACCGGGTACAGGTATTGCTCCATTCCGTGCGTTCATGGAACAACGTGTTTTTGACGGCGGGAAGGGAAAGAACTGGCTCTTCTTTGGAGACCAGTCATCCAAGACAGAGTTTTACTACAAGGATACCATTGAAACTTGGATGGACCAAGGAGACCTCTATCGCTTCACTACCGCTTGGTCACGAGACCAAGAAGAAAAAATCTACGTCCAACACCGTCTAAAGGAACACGGTGCAGAGGTTTGGGAATGGTTTGAGCGAGGTGCATATTTCTACATCTGCGGAGATAAGAAATACATGGCAAAAGATGTCCACCGGGCACTCATTGAAATTGCAATTGAACATGGCGGCATGTCGGAAGCAGACGCTACACACTTTATCGAGAAAACCATGATGAAAGAACAGAAGCGATATCTTCGTGACGTCTATTGATTCAATTCATCGGCAAAGGAACGCTTACGACAGGTATGCCCGCACCATTGGCGATCTCTTCCATACGCTTTGTCCAAACGGAGTCCGGCCCTGGAAAGGCCAACATGTGCGTGGAATGGCGAATCATACGTTGGCCAAGGTCAGCAACGGCCTCAGGCCGCCCCGTATCTTCAGCTTTTGACGGGCGAGGTGCATCCCATGCTTCGGTGAATATTGCGAGAGGAATATTGTTGTTATCTGCCCATCGCTCCGCCAAATAATCCACCCCGCTTGCCCCTCCTAGGATGACGACATCGGGATATCCGTTGTAACGAACCCAAGTGTCTAATTCGTCTTCAAGAAATCCATAGTCGTAGAATTTTGAATTGCCACAAATCACCAAATTGATGACCTTTCCATCGTTGTTCAAATCCTTTCCGGCAAGTTGTTGGAGCACTTCGCTCCCGGTCATCGTCGTTCGGCTCATAAATTTAGATGGGGGTAAGAGGATATGAATGTTCGTACATAATTTGACGAAATATACGAAATCCGATTGAAATTTACCGGATAATATGCATAAAACCCTCAACATTTCTGTGAAGTGTCCGATATGAAAATGAAAAAGAAGGTAATCCGCATAATGAGAAAACACTCGTTATCATCTCCTTCCAGCCCGTTTGACCGCTTTGCTCATAGGTTACTTCGGCCGCCACGCCAACATGGGATTCAAACGCGTCTTGATTGCGAATCGCGGAGAAATTGCTCTGCGTATCCTCCGAACCCTCCGTGATATGGGTATTGAAGCAGCCATCATCCATGGCAGGGAAGACCGCTTATCTCTGCCTGTGCGTATGGCGGACATCGCCTATCCAAACTACAGAACCAACCCTTTGGATTCCTACTTGGACATTGAATCTGTTATTCAAGCAGCCAAAGAACTGGAATGTGACGCAGTCCACCCTGGATATGGGTTTCTTGCCGAAAATGCAAACTTTGTCGCTCGACTAGAAGAAGAAGGTATTACCTTCATTGGTCCATCATCGGATGTTATCACTCTTCTTGGAGATAAAATACAAGCAAGAGCGGCGATGGAAGAAGCAGGTTTGCCAACCGCAAAAGGCTCGTCTGAACCGATTGCAAGTGCAGACGTTGCTCGGGAACTTGCAGATGATATTGGTTATCCCGTAATCATCAAAGCTGCAGCAGGAGGCGGAGGAATTGGAATGCAAATTGTTGAACAAGCCGATGAATTTGAAGGAGCCTTGAAATTGTGCCAGTCGAGAGCCCGTTCTGCGTTTGGAGACGATCGGGTCTTTGTTGAAAAATACATCCTTGGCGCTCAGCACGTCGAATTTCAAGTCTTGGCAGACGGCAAAAAGGCCATACATTTTGGAGAGCGTTTTTGCTCTATTCAACGCCGCCATCAGAAATTGGTCGAAGAAGGGCCATGGCTTGATGATGAGAAACGTACTGAAATCGGAGAATTGGTTTGTCGCGGTGCAGAAGCAGTTGGCTACAAGGGTCTTGCAACGTTTGAGTTCCTACGAGATGCCAATGGAGACTTCTATTTCCTTGAAGTCAATCCACGTGTCCAAGTTGAACACACTGTTACCGAGCTGCTAACAGGCTACAACCTCGTGGAACTTGGCGTTCGGGTCGCTCAAGGGGAGGACCTACCACTTTCTCAAGAGGATATTACATGGAGAGGGCATGCGATTCAATGCCGTCTGAACGCTGAAGACCCTCGTGAGTTCATCCCAAGTCCTGGGCGCCTGTGGGAATGTCATTTCCCAAGCGGCTTCGGTATTCGCTGCGACACCCATGCCCATGCAGGATACGAAATGCCTGGTTGCTTTGATTCCCTGCTTGCCAAACTTTTGGTTTGGGGGCATGACCGAGACGATGCGGTTCGTCGTATGCGAACAGCGCTTGATGAAACCGTCATCACTGGAGTTGAACATTTGATTCCGTTGCACCGTAGGATTATGGATGAACCAGACTTCATTAGCGGAAACATTACCATTCAGTACATTGACATGCATCAAGAATTACTTGGTTGAAATACCTGCGGTAAAACCAAAAATCTCCCCCGCTTGGATGGGCCATGAGCGTCCTTGTTGTTGGTAGTCTTGCATACGATTCAGTTGAATCTCCAGAAGGTTCGATACAAGACGCCCTCGGTGGGTCTGCGACGTATGCAGGCCTTGCTTGTCAATTTCATTTGGACCGTCTCAACCGTTCATCAGCATCCCTTGTTGGTGTCGTTGGTGATGATTTTAGAGAAGAGGACCGGGCTACACTCAGCGATGCAGGTTTGAATCTCACGGGCATTCAAGTAGCATCTGGGAAGACATTCAGGTGGGAAGGAAGTTATCATGGTTCCATGGCTGAGGCAGTGACAAAGGCCACTTATCTCAATGTTTTTGAGCACTTTAAGCCCGAAGTTCCAGCACTACTTTCTACCCCTTCAATCGTATTTTGTGCAAATCTCCATCCCGGTATTCAGGCTTCCGTAATGGACCAAACATCCCCTGGGAGACTAACTATGTTGGATTCGATGAACCTGTGGATTGAGATTGCTAAGCAGGATCTGTTGAACGTTATGCACCGTTCAGATGTGGTTATCATCAATGATGGAGAAGCAAGGATGCTAGCAGGCGATGACAATATCGTTCGAGCAATGACTCAGCTAGCCGACCAAACTTCAACAGCGACTTTGGTGGTCAAGCGAGGCGAACACGGTGTCATTGCTCTCCACAACGGCCAGTGGATTGCACTCCCCGCATATCCCACGGCTGACCTCACTGACCCAACCGGATGCGGTGATAGTTTTGCAGGTTCACTCGCAGCCCATTTCTCACTCAGCGAAGGACCAGTCACATTGGATGAACTCAAACAAGGACTTGCCATTGCAAC
>JABJFP010000013.1 GCA_018662715.1 Methanobacteriota archaeon
ATTGCTGCAGTTGCTGCCATGGATGAGTCAACCATAGGGGCGCCCTTGTAGATGTATTGAACGGCCAACCCGATAAGGCCAAAAACAGCGCCTGAAGCCATAACCCATCCGCTGTTGTTACGCTGGGTATCAGTGACATCAATGTTGGTCTCAACTCCAGTAACCGGAGGAATTTGCATTCCTGTGAAGTAGGTATTTGTGAGGACTTCGATAACGGCCCAAACTGCGTAAATAATCATGATAAATGAAACTCCATTAAGCCATGAGCGGTTTTCAAGAAGGAAGGCAATTGCCCCGCTTTTGTTATTTCCCTGCGGCGTTTCGTCGTCGGACATGAGCAATCCTCTATTCGCGAAGGCCCGGTTATTCACTATTAAAGGTGACCCCGATAATTAAGTTGGGCGCCCCCGAAGTGGCCTCTTTTCACTTTGTGGTCAACGTCTTGATTTCTTTCCCTTGTTTCCGCCTTTACGACGTGAGTTATCCCAGGCAGAGTTACTCTTTCCTTTGCCCCTCTTATCGTTCCTAAATGCATTTGGACGAGCAAGGGATTCCGGCATCTCATCAAACGATTCGATACTGAGGCGAATCCCCCCGAGTTCGTCCTGAAGTTGTTTAACATTATCTCCCCCGCGGCCAACGAGCGTTGCAATCATGTTTTGAGGGGCATAAACTGTAGCGGCGCTTTCACTGCTGAATTCTACTTGGCAGTCCACTCCTACCCACTGTCGTATGTGTGAAGCAATCTGTTCTTTGGCCAGAGCCTTCAATGGCGACATGGCCTTTTTCGTTCCGTCGATTGGTACGACGGCAATTTCGGAGCCGAAAGCGAACATTTCATGGGTGATTTTCCCACTTGGAAATTCGATAACTTCGATGACGGGTCGTGCAAGCTCTTCTTGCATCCCTGTTGGGGGTTTTACTGTCATTCGCAGTTCGAGCACTTGTTGAATTGCCCCTGCCTCGACGTGGATGATGGTGTCAAGAACTTGGCTTACGAGCCCCAGTTCTACCTTTCCAATCAATCGCTGGATGGCTTCCAAAGCCGAGTTTGCGTGAGTGACTCCTAAAAGGCCAACTCCTGCAAGACGGACGTCAGAAAAAATTTCAAAATCCCGTGCTCGGCGAACTTCGTCGAAGATAACAAAGTCGGGCCTCACGAGGAAAAGAATCTCGGCGGTTTTTTCAAGGTCTCCTTCCAACGGAGCATATTGTGTAATTCGGTCTGCAAGTTGTAGGTCTCTTGGGGCTTCCATGGTCTTGACCAGAGCACCTACATCCGTGTCGAGATATTCTGCAATCGCTTGTGCAAGCGTCGTTTTTCCTGAGCCGGGCCGCCCGCAAATGAAGACTCCACGATGATGATTACTCAAACGGGCGATGAGGCGTTCATCGAGATTATAATCTGAAATGCTCAGTTTTGCGACCGGTCGGACCACTGTAATCTCACGTGCGTCTGAGAACGGTGGCCATGCGCAAGCAATACGTAAATCGCCGAGCTGAATAACTCTGCATCCTTTGCGGTCTATTTCCAGAAAACAGTCACTTCGATGGCGGTTATCTTCCACCAATTCGGCTAATTCGTCGCTTAACGCCTCAACTCGTAGCGTATCCCAGTCGGTACCGTTGTTTTCTATTTCGACCAGTTTAAGTTGCCCAATTGTTCCTCGTTTCACGCGTGGGGGGCACTCGGCTTTGAGAAAGACCGTGTGGACATCGTCTTCCAAAAGCGCCTCAAGGGCGTCGGGTAATGTTGGGTGATCGCCGAATGTAGCCATGATACTCGTGTTTAGGCCATCGGCTTCTGCCTTTGACACTTCGCATGAAAGACAACAGGATTATGCAGTTAGAGATACAACGTTTTCAGTTGCCGTTGGGTTGAATCATAAACCCTGTGAGCCAGAATGAGCCGACAAAGGCGAGAGACAAGATATAGGCGCCAACGGTTGGAAAGGCCCACATCGAAACTGAAACCTGTGCGAAAACGACAATGCTGGCAACAACGGCAATCATCTGCCAAGGTCCGTTTCCTTGTAGGTTGAGTGTTGAGGTCATGACTTCACGCTCAGAGAGCCCCCATACCAATCCGGTAAGGGCGGAAAGAGCAATGAGTGACTGCATGCCTGCAGTGACGGTTCCTTCAAGATACCACACACCTAAGGAAGCAACCAAAGTTGCGGCAAACATGCGTTGGACGGTTGTGAAAGCAAGTCCCATGGAGACGGGGAAGTGCTGTTGATTCTTGAATACTCGCAACACCTTGAATGGTTTTGTGGTGGTTCAATGCTGATTCAAATTTTGGAACCATTGGTTCAATGCGAGAAGGTCTTGTGTTGGTGGATAAATCGTTGGGGTCTTCGCCTTCACGCTCTCAAGGAAGAACATCCATTCGTTGTAAAGTGGGGGATGGGTGTTGGAAAGTTCAACCTTTTGCAGTAAGCCGGGTCGGTCGAGATGCATTTCTGGAATCG
>JABJFP010000310.1 GCA_018662715.1 Methanobacteriota archaeon
AAGGAACTCATATTGTTGGCTTGCATCGCTCAACTGTACTGGCTCAATGGTTGCCTGTGACTCTTTGTTGTCGTTGAACGCAAGTATCATTCGCCCTGCGTTGCCGCTGCCTGAAAACTTTTGGTTGATTCTGCGCTCCATCTCTGTTTGGTCTTCATCGCTTGGAACTCCGTTGTTGAAGTTCACAATCATTGACGGGGCAAGACCGTGCTGGATATTGTTGATATGATAGGATGCTACCTCCTCCTCAAGTTCTGCGTATGGCAGGCCACCCTGATAGTCCACAGGCGCATAGTAATAGTATCCGCTTCGGTATGGCTTGATGTAAAATATCTCGGTAGGGTTGTTGCTTGTGCCAAATGCTGCAAAGAACTCAGGCTTGTTCTTACCGCCTACCTTCTCCCAATTCTTGGAGTAATAGTACCCTTCAACCTCACCCGATTCATTGACCTTTCCCGACCTGATTGTCTCAATAGGTAGGTGGTGAACCTCCGTGATACGGCTTCGGTCTACGGAGTAGATGACTTGCAAGGCACATTGCCCAAGCATCTTCAGGTCAGACAACGCCCTTCGGTTGGTCTTCTTGCTTAGTAACGCCTTCATCTGTGCGTACTGGTCAGGCTTTCTCGCTGCATCAACTGCATCCAATCCCCTGCCGTACAACATCTCCACAATACCGTTGAGGATAGCGTTGTTTGTTGCGCTACCGTTGTACCTGTCAATAAGGTACTTAAAGTAGTCATTCTTCTCGCCATACTCAACCCATCCGAGCCTTGTTGATTCGGTAATCTTAGGGGCTGTGTAACTGCTTAAATTTAAGAAATGAATGTTCTTCATATAATGATGAAATCGTTGTCGTGAGATGTTTCTTCTGTGTACTCGCCTTGGTTGATGCTAAACTTGTCAAACTCCGTCTGTGATGTTACAAAACACCGACCACGATAGATGAGTTCTAAGCCATCTTTGACCTCAAGGTTATAGTATCTACCATCCACAACGCTAAGTATGCCTGAGAGCGTTAAAAAGCCGTCTGAGGAGGCTGCTGTCATCGTAGGTGTTGCAGTAGTGTTTGTGGACTCATCCGTCAACGCTACGCTCACAGAAGCTGGATGGCTTCTTGGGATAATCTTGATGTTTTGGCTCGTGCCAACTGCTTGTAATATGTGCATCCTACATAAGTAACGCTCAAACGAAAGTTTTTTACAAAAGAAAGCCGCCCGAAGGCGGCCTCTTTACAATCAATCAATCAACTTTACACGAGGGTAACCGTAGCAGAGGCCATTCCTGCGAATGGGTCTGCGGCAGTTGCGCCATCAAGAAAGTTTGCAGGGATATTCTCGCTACCAACCAAAGACAGGGTGTAACCTGAAAGGTCACCCATTGCTGCGCCTGTTACGATTGTTCCACCTGTTACCTCTGCGCCATTAGCGATACCAACCAACATAGCGTTGTCATTGTAATCTTGAACGACAACGTGAGGGCGGCCATAGGCCAAAAGTTTCAACTCCTTGTTGTCCTCTTTGGTCAACTTGGTAAGTGTAAGGTTCAAAGTCTGCTCAAAGAATGTAGTGCCATTCTCACGAGATGAATTGAACGCTTGTTCAAGGGATGAATTACCCTTCAAATAATATCTGTATGCAGAGAAAGTCCCCGTCATATCCGTAACATCGTCACCAGACCCAACGGTCACAGTTCCCATATCACCATAATTCACAAAGTAGACAGCCTTAATGCCACCAACGACATCCTTACAAGGAACTGCTCTACCTGCTGTTAAATCACAAGCCATAATTTTTTATCTTTTTGAGGTTAAAAAAAAGGGGCGAGGCTTGCGCCAAGCCCCCTTTGTAGTTAGTTTCCTATTGTTTAGGTGTAGTAAACAATCTCAGCACTGATGCCATACTGGATGCCAGCAGTCGTTCGCATAATTACACGAACATTTTGGCTTCCGTCAAGGTCACCCATATCCAAGATTTTAACCTCTTGGCTGTCGTTCAACAATCCTGTACCGAAATAAAGGTTTGAAGTCTGTGCAGCTACGATGTCGTTTGAAGGAAGTCCTGAAACCATAGCAACTCTTACGCCATCAAAAGAAAGCTCTTGACCAGCGAACCATTGAGTGCCTTTGTTGTCAGAACCATTTGCACCAAGTCCAGAAGCAGCGAATCCACCAAGCGCACGGACATAAGCACGGGCAACATTAGGTGCAACATAAAGAGTCAAGTCTTCCTTGCCGTAAAGTGTGGCAGGGATAGCATCAACAACTTTACCCAACTCTGTGATAACATTGGAAGCAGTTACGGTAGTACCTACAACGTCAACAACGTCAGCATCAGCAGCAAACAAGACGGTGAAGCCGTCAAACTCACCAGCAGTAGCGTTAGCACCCTGCCAAATGTTGTTCTCGTTAGCAGCAGCAACCTTAGCGGCAACTTCAGCAATCAAGAAATCAGCGAAAGAAGAAGGAAGCTCATCGTAAGCAGAGTATCCCATCTCAACCGCCTGCCAGTCAGACCTGAAGTCTGCCTTACACAAGTTTAGGTTAACTTGGAAGGTTTCAGGCGCAAGGATGCGCTCTGTCAATGTCAAAGTAGACGTAGCAGAAAAGTCGCAAGTGCCATCCTTGAGGATGTCATCCATTGCAGCCTTCTTGATGACCTCTTTGAATTTAATGTTCGGCTTGACGGTAATCAAACCTTTGTCAATAGTGTCGGCACTCAAAAGAGCAGCCGCAATGTATTGGCCAGCAGATTCGCCAGCGTAGGTAGTGGTAATGGAAGTAGTAGTTGCCATCGTTTTATTTGGTGTTATTTATTCGTGCAAGCACTCTATCCATCGCAGAAGGTCTACGGCTTGATGAATACTTAGCGGTTTGAACCTTTGAAGGTTCGGGGTTATGGTTAATAGGATTTGCGGCTGAAGCAGTAG
>JABJFP010000120.1 GCA_018662715.1 Methanobacteriota archaeon
GATGGCGCATCGAAGGTGTTGAGGAAGGCTGCAATAGAGCGGATACGGGCGTCAGTGATGTGAATATCAAGAAGGTAAAGACCGTCTTCACGGACCCGGTCGATAAAGCGACCCATGTCGGCACTCTTCTGTTGAGTTCCGATGTTAACGGCGCTCTCCTCATAGGCTTCGGCGGAGACTAGCAAACTTCCTTCATCGGACATAATAGACCACAGTAAGCCGCCCACAGACCCCCTGTATTAAACCGCTTCGTCCCAAAAGCGTTCACGAGACTTCGGACTTTTGATGAAATCAAGGAGGGAAAAGGTATCAAAAAGAGAACGCAGCAGGGCATCCTATGGGAGAGGACACTGAAGAAAAGTCAGTGGCCTACGAACCGACCCACCCGAACGCCACGGTCACTCAGGAAGGGTACTGGACGGGGAAAAATGATGAGTTTTTGCCGGTTAGTGCTAGCGACTTAGAGCGCTACACCTATTGCCCACTTTCTTGGTCTCTAGCGGCACACGGTCATGCCGGAAAAGGTGAAGAGATCATCAAAGGTCAGGAAAGCCACAAGGCAATTCATCACATCTATTCAGAATACCAACACCTGAGAATTCAAACAAAACGCAATTTGCTCATCTGGCAGTGGTGGTATGCCGTAGTTCTCGTGTTGGTAGTCGATGCAGTACTGTTCCGAGGATTGAGTCGTTCAAATTTTGATACCGATGAATTCTCTAAACTGCTAGCAACATGGGCTCTATCGTGCTTAGTGGTAGGGATTTGCGCACTTCTCCTTCCTTGGCGAAACCTTATTGGAATGGAAATCCATCAAGATTCAACCATTCACTTCAGTGTAGAAAATAAGGCTGTAGTTGAGCCATATTTTGAACCAAAGGGGTTCAAGGGCGGATGGTTCGAAGGTGGACGTATTGAAGTGGCATTTTTCATGGCGGCTATTGTCATGGCCCTCCATTCCATGGCTCTACGCTTTGCAAGCGATAAAGAACAGGCTGCCTACGTATTTGCATTCATCGCCATTTGTTGGACGCTCTTGGCATCCTTCCAACTTCAGCGAGCGTTAGTGGCCAACAGTAAATCATTGGACATAGCAGACGAAAACAACATCACTATCGGGACCGATGTTGCATATTCTGACGATGAAACAAGTAGTGATTTGCTCATTGACAAAACGACTGGCCTTAGAGGTAGGCCAGACCAAATCGTCATCATTGACGGGGAATTTATTCCCGTAGAACAAAAAACAGGGAGGGTTCCAAAACGCCCTCATGAATCTCATTCAATGCAAGTGTTGGCCTATGCGCACCTCATTGAGACAACCACTGGGCGAACTCCCCCTTATGGCATTCTAAGATATGGCGAAGAGGATTTACATGTTATCGATTGGAATGAAAAGACAAAGAATTCTCTCTTTGACAGGGTCAAAACCATTCAAGAAGCCATGGCAAAAGGCGGGGCGTCACGAAACCACACACGTGAGGGGAAATGTAGAAATTGTTCACGCCGCTACGCTTGTCCCGACCCACTAAGCCCGTGATAGACATCTGGATTGAAACTTAGGAACTGTTACGTTCAACCCAACTAAACAGGTTTTTGAGTACAGGACCAAGAGATTTGCCCTTATCGGAGAGCGAATATTCAACACGAGCTGGGACTTCAGCGAACACTTCTCTCACCAGAAGATTGCTGTACGCAAATTCATCCAGTCTTCGGCTTAGTGTTGTTGCCGTTATCGACAATTCTCGCTTGAGTTCATTAAATCGAACTGGTTTGTTATGGGTGTTCATAAAATAAAGCATCTCAAGAACGTAGGATTTACCGAGTAGGGTAACCAGATTTTTCCCTGCAGATCTTAGGCATAAAGGCTTGACTTCTATCGGTGGTTCCATGAAGATACCAAGTAGCATCTCCTTATCAAAGAGCAAGTATCTGTTGCGATACTGTAAAGTCTGGTGAATTTGAGACCAATAGATGGTTTAAGCATACTTCCTCCAACACACGAATATCGACAAAATACAAACTCAAGAACCATACAATAGTCTTGAAATTCTCGCTTGAATTATTGTTTGATTGAGTGCATAGTCATGCTGGCCGATACCGGTTGTGAAAGAACAAAAGGCATGAATTAACGGCGAACGCAACACCACCGAAGAAAGAAGCAATATAGTCCAATCCCGAGAGTTTTACATGGAGATTAAAGAGTTGGGGAAAAAGGACATCCCCGCCATTTGGAACATCAATCAACAAGGCCTACCAGGGACGGGTGAAGTGACGCATGAAGAGGTAGAAACATTACTCGAATTTGCTTCTTTTTCCGTTGGAATCTTCGAGCATGATGAACTTCTTGGCTTTGTGATTTGCATGCCGCCAGGAACACAGTATTCCAGTCCAAATTATTGTTGGTTCAATGACAAATACGATTCGTTCGTTTATGTGGACCGTATTGCAGTTTCAAAGCAGCATAGAAACAAGAGCATCGGGACACACCTGTACGACTTCGTTGTTGAAATAGCCATGAACATCGGGGCTCCTGTTGTAGCAGAGGTGAGCCTTAAGCCCCCAAACCCGGGTTCAATGCGCTTTCATTCAAGATTTCAATTTGAAGATGTTGGAGTTCTTCATCACGGTACCAAGTCGGTTACAATGCTGATGCGGCCAACAGATTCCTAAGGCGTATATCACTACGAATCAGGAGCACTCCTCAACCAGAGGATATTGCATGCAAGTATTTGTCACCGTTACAAGAATATTGAAGTTGTCTTGAATCGTTCCAAAGGTGCTTTCTCCCCATCCGCGAGCCTTAACGTCCAGTACCCAATCACCCTCAGCAAAAGTGGGGTTTGGGGAGAGTCGTTCTTCGAGTGGCGAGGAGTCCTCACTGACATCTTGTTCCCAAGCAATGTTTCCATCTCCATCGGTCAGGGTTGCACGGACATAGCGAGTGGTATTGTCAGACGGCAGGGTATCGGAAAACGAAAAGCTTGCCTTGAAGTAAATTCGAACCTCTGTCGTAGAACCGTCAACAAGGAAGGTGGAACGGTTGGTAAATTCCTCAAAACTCACAACATTGAACGTATGAGCAACTTCAATTTTAGTATAATCAAGACTTTCATATGCCTCTGGCCTCAAGTTTTCCACGGTTTCTCTTGCCGCAATCAAACTCAGGCATCCGGACATAGAGCAAAGCAGGGCTGTTAACAACAACGCCAAGACCTTACCTTGTTGTCTCATCATGCCTACCGAAGATGATGGCCCCTATCAATTCCGCGACAGAGTGTTTCCGTTGAGTTCAAGTGGATGGAGGGCAACCGACCTATGTCTGAATGAAGCGAGCACAAGGCCGAGCCACGGCGATGACGAACCCTATGAACGCTGACAGACGCTCAACTAAACCGTGCACCGCAGGTCCCACATTCATCTGCATCAAGAGGTAAATCAGCGCCACAGGCACCACATTCGGAAGTTTGTTCAGCAACATCTTGGTCTGCTTCTTCCTTCTTGCGCTGACGTGAACTTCGGCGACGAACTGGTTTTCGCGCCTTGGTATCTTCTCGTTGTTCATCGGCCGTCTTGGTAGAGGCGGAAAGAGGTAAATCATCGTCTTCAAACGTGAAGTTCGCAGTCGCTTCAGCCACTTCATTGCCTGCAAGAGCAGAATCGGTAAGAGTCATGCCGACCGTAACCTTCTCACCTGGTAAGACACCTTCTTCACCGGTGATTTCGAACAAGCGTTCCCTGATACCAGCATCTGATGCGCTTAATTCCCCATCTTCCTTAGCCAATGAACGCAATTCACCCTTGGATGCAAGAATGGCCTCAAAGTCGTGATCGGGCGATTCGTCCCGAGACGATTTGAGCGTCGTAACGACTTGAGACTTGTAGGTTTCAACCTCTTCTTCAGTCATATCTTCTAAGGCAACCTCATCTGCATGACGGCGGTCATAGGCAGCCTCAACTTCTGCTTCAGCAGCTTCAATATTTGCATCCCATTCTTCTTCGAGATGTTCTTCATCAAATCCAAATTCTTTGACGGTCTCAGCAAAGTTTTGAGTTCCGGTAACGATTCTATCTTCGTCTTCTTCCTCAGGGAGGGCAACCGTTTCTTTGACGACTTCTTTTCGGACCTTGCGTTCTCGTTGTTCAAAGTAGGACGAAACATCTTGCTCGGCTCCACAGTATGCACAATTGTCGAGCAAGTCAGGAATTGATTCGCCACATTCCTTGCAATCGTGGAACTGGCTTCGGGCTTTCTTGAGATTGAAGGAACAGTGGGGGCATTTGTCCTCAGTTCCTTCAAGTTCTCCATCGCAGGCAGGACAATAGTCAAAGATGTCTCGCTCAACTTCTTCTTCTCGCTCACGGGTGAGGAGGATGGCTGCAACAAGAACCCCAACAAGAATGAATGCTCCAATACCAAACAGCGTCATGGTTCCTGCATCAGAAGAACTCACACCACCGGCATCATCAGTTGGAGCCAAGGTCGTAAAGGACATGCTGAAGAGGTCGGCAATACTGGTTTCTTCTGGAATAATGCGGATGGTGGTCATTGCTGCAGTTGCTGTAAAGGTACATGAAAGAGACACGCGGTCTCCACGCTCTGCAACGTTTGTCGCAAGGGTTGCAAGGATATTTTCTGACCCGTCATCACATGAGAAATTTGCACTACCCGTCTCTTTACTGGTCATGTTGATAGAAAGCGTGTATGATGCTCCGTCTTGAAGAGGACTTCCAACTGATTGGCCGTCAGCATCAATGATTTGTAAGGAGGCATATTCCCAACTCAGCTTCAATTTAGATTCAACTTGTGCAGATGTTGAAAACTTTGAATTTTGCTTGTTGTCATCCCAACTGCCTTCCGCTGCAACCCAATTACCGTTGAACAGGGCTTCATGCTCCCCTAAGTTGGTTGGTAAACTTACAGTCCAAGTCAAAATCTCTCCGTCAGTAAGGGTGATTTGAGGCGATTGCCCATTGATTCCATCAAAGGTATACTCGATGTACCCTCGTACGGCTTTATCTCCAGTGTTGGTTACGGTGATCCGCCATTCAACGTCATCACCCGATTGAACCGTACATGCAGTACAAAGCGGAGGGTCAACGTTCACATCTGGAATTGGAGAAATCGTTAGCATGCCAGAGGCTTCATCATTTTCGGTTGACTCTTGTTCAAATCCAACTTCGTTGAACGGATTAATTCGCGCCGTGACGACGTGGTCGCCGTCGGGAAGAGATCCGATGGTGGACGAATTGAGTTCTGATGAGAACGCTTGTTCTGCATAGCCGGTTCCTAGGATTTGTACAGTGAAGGGAGCACCCATAACAACCCCGCCAAGTGGGTTGTTGATTTCAAGAACCATCGGGATGGTTGCTGCTCCAGTCCCATTAGTACGAACAATCGTTCCCGAAATCAACCATGGCCCTTCGAGTGCTTCTGCGTCACTTGTAACGGTTAGACCGTCTTTGAACGAAAGGTCCATCCGGCTAGATACAACCAACTGAACGGATTCTGTTTTACCGGTTTCGGAGGCCTCGTAAATTAAATTGTCAATATCTGGTGTTGCCTCAATCATGTGGATTCCGCTACTCGGAGCGGTGATGGTGGTGTTGACCCAAGCAGAAGAACCTGCTAGAAGTGCTGGTGTTGAGAGTATTACATCGGCAGATTCTGGAACGCTAAGCAGCATATTACTGGCTCCTGCGTCTACCGAACCGGAATTCATAACCAGAGCAGAGAAGTCAACTGTATCTCCAGAATAAACCGGTTGGGATTGGTCGATTGAAGCGGTATCAATCCGAAGGTTTGGCAGACCTTGGACAGTAAATTCTTGATTAAATGAAACAGGGATATCGCCTCCAGCACTAAATTCAAACCAGACTTTTTGCACTCCTTCAGTCAATCCATTCCATGTGACACTTACCTCGACAAAACTTTCTCC
>JABJFP010000014.1 GCA_018662715.1 Methanobacteriota archaeon
GTCGGCAGTCCAGCGGCTAGAGAACTCCTCAAGCGACAAGAAGAAGCCATGGAGGCAGCTTCACGCGCCCTTGACAGCCGTCAAGAACGGAGCAACATTGTTCTTGAAAGCATGGAGCGGCTGCTGTCATTCCAAGCAGAACAAACCGCCAACATGCAGCAAACCATGGGAGACCTTCTCGCTCAAATTGCTTTGCAGCCAAGAGGGAATGTCACCATGCAAGATAGTGTACTTGTCCAAGACATGAATGCTCGACCCTCCGCGGTAAGAACCCAACATACGGGGTCTGAGGCGCTTAAGGAAATCAACGAATGGCTCAAAAAAGAAGCGGTATCTTCACCTTGAACAGCGGTTTGGCTTAGACATGGCGGCCATGACGAAGAAGGAAGGGGCGCGTCGAATTCTTGACGCCACAGCCTCATACTCTCGGATGAAAAACCGAGCAGTTGTTGCCGGCATCACGGGGATCGCTCTTTCATTGGGCATTATGGGACTCACCAGATGGGAGTTTGGCCTTGCGGCTTTCCTTTTATTTGGACTCTTGATGCAATTCTCAGTGGAACGAATGACCACGAGTATTCGTTCAAGCCAACTTCAGGGGCTTAAGGCACTCGGATGGAAGGAAGATACCGAACTTGACGATGCCTGCATGGAGCGGCTGAAGAATCTCTTGGACTTGTGAGGGTTTAATTTGGCCAGTGAACTTAACCCGTTTTCGGATTACTTCGCTGACGAAAGCACCTCTCTGTTTCGGTGGAAAGCAAGCAATTTCCTTCTTGCGACATTTTGTGTTTTACTGTTCTTACCTCCACCCTTGCAATACTTCGGTGTCACCTCAACGGCAATCACGTTAGCCAGTGAAGGATTGCGGCGTAATCATCGTTCTAAGAGCGAAGAACGCCTACTGAAATTTATTGACGCCATCGAATTTGATTGGGATGTGCTATCTGAGTTGAATGTTGATGACGCGTCCATGGAGCGACTCCATCAGGCCTTCATCGCTGCCAAATTTTCGGGCATGGAACGCACAAACTACGAGCAAAAAAGAGGTCGTGGTGGTGATGAAAAGGGCCCAGCACTATCCGACCACATGGATGCATTCAACAAAGAACGGGAACGCGTAGACCCCGCCATTCATGAAAAAGAATACGAAGGGTTGGAAGGACCTCTGCTGCAAAGTGAACACCTTTTGCGAGATGCTGACCTCATGTATGCAAAGCAAGCAGAGGAACGGTGGAAAAGGTCTGAGGCAGATGATGCAGACCTCATTGAAGCGGGTGTTGAGCGCTTGGGAGACTTGGTGACGACGGAATGGTTTGAGAAAAACGCCAAAGACGGTGCCGTTTCTGAAGTGATGAAATCTGACGAACCTCAATAGACAGGGTGGGGCAGTTTCAATACAGGGTCGCCTCGTGGTATCTCCATGGAGGTTAAGGCCATTCTTATCGCCGGAGGCCACGGAAGTCGCCTCTACCCCTTCACTAACTACGTACAAAAGACGATGCTTCCATTGTATGAACGCCCTGTTATCGATTACGCTCTCGGGACGATTCGTCGTGCTGGGATTAAAGACATCACCATCGTTTCAAACCAATTTATCGGGCAAATCACCCGCCACGTTGGTCAAGGACTCGAGGGAGAGCGGATTCATTACGTCATTGAAGAAGAGCCTCGAGGCGTTGCTGAAGCGCTGAAACTTGCTCGCCCCTACAACGACCAAGTTCGTCTGTTAATCTATTTCTCAGATAACATCACTACCATGGAATTGAAGGAAATCGTTGCAGACTTCTCCAATGCTGAAACACCACCTGGTTGCATTTTGATGGCGAGAGAAGAAGAACATCCAGAAGCCTTTGGCGTTGGTGTTATCGATGGAGATGGGAATGTGGTTGATATCGTTGAGAAGCCCGAAAACCCTCCCTCAAATCTTGCTATTGGTGGGATTTATCTTTTTGACGAACGGTTTTGGTCGTATTTGGACCGGGCTGAAGCCATCCACGGTGCTAACACATCGATTTCTGA
Source organism: Methanobacteriota archaeon (assembly GCA_018662715.1). Taxonomy (GTDB): domain Archaea; phylum Thermoplasmatota; class Poseidoniia; order Poseidoniales; family Poseidoniaceae; genus Poseidonia. The sequence continues at coordinate 2,023 of JABJFP010000014.1, forward strand.
TGTGAACCGCATCTATGTTAGTGACAAAGAGGCTGAATTGATTTCTGTTGGCGAAGAAACATGGGTAGATTGTGGCACTCCTGATACATTGCTCAAAGCCTCTTTGATGGCTAAGGAAGGCAAGTTGGACCCGACCCCGCACCGATAAGGAGGAGATGTTGTGAAAATTGGAATTATTGGAGCAGGCATGGTCGGAGGCGCTATTGAGCATTGCTTTTCAGATGCCCATGAACTCTTCGTCCACGACCCTGCACGAGGAACTTCTCTTGAGGACGTTATTGGCCATGTTGATTTCGCATACATCGCTGTTCCAACGCCCCCACACCCCGAAACTGGGGCCTGTGATACTCGGATTGTTGAGGAAGTCCTTGACGCACTCCCCGAAGGATTCACTGCTGTCATCAAGAGCACCGTTGTTCCAGGAACAACGCAGCTCTATCACGAGCGCTATCCACATCTGAAGATCGCTTATTCACCAGAATTCTTGGTTGAGCGTCAGCGTTTGGAGGATTTTGCAAATCAAGATATTTTGGTTGTTGGCTCCCATCATGAAGACGTTGTAAAGCGGGTGTTTGAACAACACAAGGAAGCCGGTGTCCTACGTAGAGAACAATTGTTTCATGTGACGCCAACTCAGGCTGAATTGGTAAAATATACCAAGAATACATTCTATGCAGTGAAGGTAACCTTCGCCAACCAACTGTACGATATTTGCGAAGCCATGGGTGAGGACTGGTATGGAATTCGTGACATCATTACGGCAGAGCAGGCTCAACCCATCGGCCCTTCACACCTGGACCCTATTTTTGGACTCAGTCGGGGCTTTGGTGGCAAGTGCCTGCCAAAAGACAGCCTGGCACTTGGAGTATTAGCTGAAGAATTGGGCGTCAAATACGCGCTCATGGATGCGATTCAACACGATAATGCACACTTGCGAGGCATCCTTACCGGCAAACCAAGTGATGTTATCACCAACGACGATTGATATGGCTGAGGTATCCATTCTAACTCGCCTTGCACCACGAGGTTCCTTACTTCGATTTGGGATTGCGGGTAGCTTCAACAGCCTTGCATTTTTTGTTGTCTGGGAGGCGTTCTTGTGGACGTTGACGGACACGGATGTTCGTATCTTGTGGGGAACTGCTTGGGGTTTGACTGGGGTCATGGCGCATTTCGTTCATCGCGCCTATACCTTTGACGCAAGAAAACCGGTGAAGTGGACCTTTGCAACCTCAATTCCGACCTATCTATTCAGCCTCATTGGCTCAAGTTATACCATCGGGGCGCTATCGGAAATGTACCCGGATAACTTGAGAGCGTTGTCGGTA
>JABJFP010000121.1 GCA_018662715.1 Methanobacteriota archaeon
GACCCAGGAGGGAAGTTCCTGCAGGGGTACAATTTCGCTGTAACCTTCGGGCATCCACATGAGCCCTTCTTCTGTCACAGGCGTCCATTTGTTTGGATCGATGGTCACCAATGAGCCCGTTACGGGACCCATCAATACAGCAAGCATTACCATGGCGATTATCCGACGCATGTAGATTCCTCAGTCAACGCAAGAGTCCGTCTTCAAAAAAGGTAACTCTTGATTGTGAAAAGGTGGGAGCAGAGGGATTTGAACCCCCCCCAGCGGATTTCTTCTGAAACTGCGCATCAGATGGGCAGTTTTCAGGATTGCAACGGGTCGGCGCTCCAGTTGGTCATCAACCTTCAGCAAACCCACTCGTCGTCATTCCCGTGCAACTGGAGCCCGCGATACTACCAAGCTATACTATACTCCCATGTATTCATTCATCACGAGCATCAGGCCTTAGCTTGTCGGCGTGCACGCTTTCGGCGGCGCAGTTTCTTCTTGCGCCACTTCCAACGTTGATTGCCGGTTTTTTTCCAAGCACGTGAACCTCGCTTCATGGTGAACAGGCTTCCGACTTGCCTTCCCTATATGAGAGCATCGTCTCAACACTGATTGAATTTATTTCAAAAAACGAGGATTCAATGTCAATATCCCTGTTGTATAAACCAAGGATGAATAGGCAAACCGAGTGCCCGACGAATAGAAATTGCTTCTGAATTAAGTCGTCGTTGCTCACCAACATCGTCTCGCAGTGAGGCGACGGCTGCAAGGTTGATCAGTGAAGTCGCCTCCCCGGCCTTATGCCCACATTCGACAAAGAGTTGATGGGCATGGCGAATCAAACGCTCCCCTTCAACCACATATCCTTTGCGAACTGCAATTACACCAAGACTGCCCATCGTGGCAGCCGTACTGTCTTTATCCTCAATATCCTGAAGAAGGGCGAGACTTTTCCTGAACCATTCTTCTGCCTTATCATAATCGTTCAAGCTCAAAGCTACCAAACCGAGGTTATGCTCACTGCGGGCTTGTCCGGAAGGATCGTTGAGTGAAATGTGGATGGCCAAACATTCTGTGTGCATTCGTTCAGCCTCCGCTGCAAGGCCTCGCTTGCTTGCAACATGAGCCCGGTTTGCGAGTGCCTTAGCCTCACCATAACGGTCGCCTGTCCGTCGGTGTAAATTCCAACTCTCCTCAAACAATCGGTCTGCTTTGTCAACATCGCCACGTACAAGAGGAATATGCCCCAAATGGTTCAGAGCATTTGCCTGGCCAACACGGTCCCCAACTTGCCGGTAGAGTGACAAACTTTCCTTATACATCGAGTCGGCTTCTGCAAATTTGCCTTGCTGACTAAGGAGATGACCGAGCCCTGTCAAGGCGTCTGCCTGAGTTTCGGGGTCATCAGCAACACGGGCGAGTGAGAGACTTTCCCTCTCATATCGCTCTGCTCTTTTGTAATCCCCTCGCCGTTCTTCCAATCGTCCGAGTCCGTGATAAGAACGGGCTTCTCCTTTTTTGTCCCCTGAAGATTTGAAGTGCTTCATTGCTCGGTCGTAATGCCCCTGAGCCGCATCGTTCCAACCTGCAAGTTCAGCAGCATCGCCGAGTCGCAGGTCAATGTAAGGGTCAATTTCGATATGTTGTTGGGATAGCGATTCGGATAAGTCCAGAACTTGCCGAACTTGGCCGCACTGGTTCCGGGTCAAACGACCAGGTGCGAAACGATTTGACAATCCAAACGAATCCAAGGCGTCCATTACACCAGATACAATGTCGTCAGCGTTCGATTGATGGATGGTAATGTTTCCTGTCATTGCTGAATCCTTTAGCAGTACATGTGGGACTGCAGAATCCTTAGCAGAAGGAATCACTGCATCCCTGGTACGTGTTTGGTCGGTAATCTCGATACCATCAAGGCCACCTTGGTCCAACGAAGGAGGGGCTGCTAACCATGCTGACCCAGACCAGATCCATTCGCCATCAGGGCTGCGAATCGGTTCGGTCATGAATTCCTGTTGGGCTTCGCGCTTACAGTATTTCTCCTCAACGCCACACAGATTAACGGCGGGAGGGTTGACACTGTGGGCAATGGTCAAGGCGACGCCCTGCATAACGTAGTCTGACAATCAACTCACCACACATAAGGCAGGGTCGGTCGTTTCTGCAAAATGCATAATGCCTCCACATACGACGGGGTTCTCCTCGCTCTTTGCTTGCTTGAGCCACGTCTCTAGGAACGGTGACGCCCCCTTCTTGGTAGGCTCTCATCGTGATTGTTTTGATGCACTCCGCCCACTTGTGAAGGGTGAGATCATCCAAGTCCGAAGGGCGGTCATCTGGGTGGACTCCAGCAGAAAAGAGAATCTCTGAGCGGAGATAATTCCCCAGTCCTGCGAACGACTTTTGCTCAAGCATC
>JABJFP010000327.1 GCA_018662715.1 Methanobacteriota archaeon
CACCACGCGCAAGAAGTGGAATGCGGAGCGCTACCACTACCGCCCCGAGCTCAACGCCGCCATGTTCACGTACCTCGAGGGCGTCTACGCGCGCTTGCGCGCGAAGCTGCCGTACAAGGGCAAGGTCCTGTGCGAGGCGAGCGAAGACGAGACGAACATCGAGGCGTCGGCGCACTGGTGCGCGCGTCGCGACGCCGTCACGGGGACCTGCGGCGTGGAGAATGGCAAGGCGCACGAGTGAGTCGAGGACGAGCTCATCGGCGACCTCGGCGACGACAGCGACACCGCGGCGAAGATGACTGCGGCTGCGGCGCGGAGACGCGGCGGCTACTGCCGCGCGATCATGGTGAACCCGCTCATGCGGGGCCTGCCGAAGCTGGCAATCATGCTCCAGGTGACGTGTAACGCCTTCAAGGCGGAACACGTTCGCCACCAGTGGCGGCGAATCGCCGCCCTCTGGAACAGGAGCGGTGGGCTAGCTTCGATCCTGGGCCCGCTCGTCGGGCACGCGTCCGACGGCGATGCGCGGCGCGAGAAGCTCATGCTGCAGGACATGCTCGGCGGAGGACCACGGCGTTTCTCGATTCCGTGGGAGGGTCTCACGATGGCCGGCGCCGTCGGACCGGATGGCACCGTCTCGGGCGTGCACTCGCAGGATACGATCCACAACGCGAAGAAGATGCTCAACCCGCTCGACCAAACCTCGCGGCTGCTGCAGATGGGCCCGCACCAGGCCACGTGGGAGGTAATCATTTTGGAACGTAGTAAGGTTCGTCCGGAAGTCGGCTCGCGCCTCTGCTTTCCGAGACTAAGCGTGCGAACGTGCCTCGGGAGCACATCGCGAGAGCCGCGACGGAGACGCCCGCGAGCGAGCACGATCTTCGGCAGCAGGACATCGTCCGAAAGGACCGGCAGAATTTCGAGGTGGTCGTCCGCGCGTGCTCGCCGCGCACGCGGGCCGCCATCGCGGCGTGGGGCGCTAAGGAGGACCAGGATGTCAAGGGCACCGTCGCTTGGCTCGAGATCATCCACCTCTACCTGCTCGCGTTCTTCGGGCGCAAGGTGACGATGTCGCGCCGCTTCGAGCTCTTGTGACAGGTCCTCAACTTCCTGAGGATCTCCCGCAACTGGCTCACCGAGGTCGACCACCAGACGCACGAGCCGTACGATCTCGAGACGTCGTTCGTCTCGCGCCAGACGTACGCGCACCTGCTCATCTCGGTCCACGGCGCCATGCTCAAGATGAAGCTCGCCCGGCAGCTCGGCGCCCACCTCGACCTCGACCAGATCGGGTCGGACTGCCTCGAGTCGTTCTTCTCGGAGCTCGGTGGCTGCGGGCGGTTCATGTCGAACCGCCGCAACTACGACTTCATGAGCGTGCTCGACATGGCGTCCGACGTCAACCAAATGAGCGTCCTCCTGTCGGACCCAGACCCTGAGGTCGCGCTCAGCCTCGGGCGCGTCCATCGGAAGATGGAGATGCACACGCGGTTCCTCGAGGAGCGCGCGGATAGTGCCGACGCGCCGACCACTGGATCCGACTGTCCGGGTGAGCAGGACATGATCAGCCTGTGACAAGCGGCGCTCGTTGCGGCGCAGCAAACGTGCGCCGACCTCGGCATGCGGCCGCGCGGGTCGTCTCCGGGTGCTGAGCTGCCCGACTGGTGGACAAGGCCGCACACTGGCGATCACCTCGAGTCGCGGATGCGATCCGCCGACGAGGAGGACGGCGATGACCTTGCCAACCCCGACGACGAGGAGGATCACCGAGAAGTGACGCATCCCGACGACTTCCCTGACGTGGACGACCCCGAGGCGGCGGGGTCGGCGCCGTCGGACGCCGACAACGACGACGCCGACGACGCCGACGCCGACAACGACGACGCCGGCGCCGACGACAACGATGTCGACAACGGCGATGCCAACGACGGCGCCGACGGCGACGCAAGGCTTCCACGGCCACCGTCTGCATCGGGGCCGTCGGTGGGCACCACCACGGAGGACGATGCCGCCGACGAAGTGGCGCTGAAAGGGAGGTTGGCTCTCGTTCTCGACCTCGCCCACGATGGCTTCGACGATGACAGCAGCGACGATGACGGCGGCGACGACGACG
>JABJFP010000305.1 GCA_018662715.1 Methanobacteriota archaeon
TAAAATTTAATTTTCAAATTGAACCTTATCACCAACCATCTGCATGTTTAGTATATTCGGGTTTTTTATAATTGCATTATCTTTAGGGTAATATTTTGTATCGCTTTTATCGTATGTCCCATATCCTCCATCTGGTTGCTTTTGCGCAACACCGTATCCTCCAAGTTCAGGGTACCAAATATATTGCACTCCATTTCTACCGGCAAACTGTTGTATCTCTCCTACTTTAACACGAGGAGCTGATGTATTATTTGCGAGAGATTGTTTTGTATTGTATTCATCTAATCCAACTTTATGAACCTCAGCCATATTTTGAACTAACGCGGTAGCTGCCGCCTCGCGTTTCTCTTCAAAACTAGCGTCTGCACTAACATTTCCCATTGCTGTTATAAAGCTTTGTCCGTCAATTAAATCATCATATATTAAAGATTCAACTTGTTGTGGAGTAAGAGTTCTAGTTAGTTTGTTCTTGTACATGGACTGGTCCTTTTCATTAAAAGTTTTCCCTTGTTTTCCATTGGCCATCATAGTTTCTGCTTCATCTACAATTTCCATGCCTATAGCATCATCTTTAATAGCAAAGTCGTCTAACTCATCGTGTGTTAATATAGTGCCATCTTTTAATTTATATGTTGGTGGGTTATTGCCATTTAATATGAGTTGATAACCGCCGTCTTGACCCAATGCTTGGGCTAATTGCTTTGATTTATTTACGTCAGTTACATTAGACATTTTGCCTAATTTTACGTTTTCTCTATACTCCGCTTTAAGGTTAAATACATCTTCCATGTAACCATTTAAAGTAGCTGCCCCATTTTTTAAAACAGCTATCTGCTGTTCACCTATTATCTTATCTTCAGGCGAGCCATTCTGTATTCTTTTAGTAATTTCTGCTATTTCTGTTTTATTGGCATACATTTGATTTTGTATTACCCCAACATCATCACCTGTTATTTTTTGCAAATCAGCTTGGAAACCAGTGTTGTTTTTTAAATCAGAGTGTAATTTATCATTTGCTGCTTTTTGAGATTGTGCCGCCGCTAATAAACTTTTAGATTTAAATTGATCAGCTAGGCCTAAGTTAACAGTTCTATAGCTCCCGCTTTTACCAGCGTTATATTCTCCTTTAATTAAAGCCGCATCAAGGGATGCTGATGATGTTTGTTTTTGTTGTGTTGCCATAATTTATTGTGTGTCACCTGAAAATGCCCCCATTATTTTATTTTTAGTTCTATCATATAAAGAATCGCCCGTTAACTGTCTTTCAGCTTCTGTAGATGCAGCCGCACCGCCAACGCCTCCAAGTAAATCCCCTTTGGCTTGCGCTCTTGCTTCGTTGGCTATTGTTAATCTTTGTTGAGCCATTCCTAACTGCGTTTTTGTTTTAGCCGCTTCCATTTGTTGTGACTGAGATTCGCCTTTAGCGATTGCCACTTGTCTATTGTGTTCGCCAGCTGCTGATTGTAATTGATTTTTAGATTCTTGTTGAGCTATAGAAGCTGCTGCCGCTTGGGTTTGTTGGGATTGGGTATTGGCCATAGATTGTGCCAAAGCTGCAATACCTCCACCTCCAGCAGCGGCACTTAAGCCACTCATTATATTTGCTGCATTTTGTGAATTTTGTTGTGCTGCAAAAGTTGCCGCTTGAGTATTCACCGTTAAGTTAGCATAAGGGTTGGTTATATTTGCATAAGGATTAGATGTATCTAACTGATTATATTTTTCACGGTACATGTTTTTTTCAGCTTGCGCTGCCCTTTGTTCTTTTCTTCTAGCTCTACCACCGAATAAAGAACCCACTGCTTGCACTGTTTTATCTACTGTATTAGCCGCCATTTCTGCCGCCCCTAATACTACGTTGCTAATTGGGTCTGCCATATTGTATTGTTTTGTTATATTTATAATTACACGTCAACTACTTATACTAATTTCAGAACCAACAGAGTAGAGCTCTTTTGGAGTAGTTGCTTGATTTTTCATCTTTACAGTAGCATAATAACCTAAAACGCCAGAGGTGTTAAA
>JABJFP010000122.1 GCA_018662715.1 Methanobacteriota archaeon
GGCCAAAAGACAAAATCAACATTCCTGAAATACCGTTTGAAGAACATACTGAGGAGCAGGTGGAACGCGTTGATGTATCCGAAACCGTGGAACAATTTGTCGAAGACCATGAGGCAGGTTGGTCATTTGAGCAAGAAACCACCTTGCGAGAAGATATTTCGGAAATGGGGCATACAAGTTCTCAATCCACGGTGTCTGCAACCATAGATGAGGCACTTAGATCTGTAAGAATTCCCGAAGAACCGACCACACCGCCAATGATTCAAGAAACGCACTTGGATGAAACCCACAGCCTAGAGGTGGAAACTGCACTGATTGAACTAAGAGGCCGTATGGCGGAAATCCACGCACTTGCTCGTGATTTCCTCATGGTCAGTTCCACCACCAATCAAGCAGACTTGAGCGCCTTCATCGACGCTCTTTCGGACCATGGTTTCGCAACTGACTTACCCCCCGTTCATCAATCTATAGCAAATTCTATCATGGAATTAGATTTCCAAATGCAACAGGAATCAAATGCAGTCAATGCCCTACCTCAATCGTGGAGTGAACGAGAAGCTTTGCGTCGGTTTGAACAATCTCGTAGCACTCTACGCGACCACCTTGAAAACTTACTCGCTATGCATCAAGGAGATGCAGTGAAGGCACGTATGGCCTTTGAGTCAGAAGCCCGAGCCATGGGTCTTGACCTTCGTATCCCAAGTGTATCCGGTCGATTACATGCTTTGTTTGACCTCCATATTGAGATCGCAGAAACTCAAGCCCTGCACGACCCCGTAGTGCTTCGCCGTCAGCGAATGATGCGAATACTCCACCACGGTGCTGTTCACCTCATGGATAGCGAGCGTTCAACGCTTGCAAGACTTGAGAAGAATATTATATCGTTTGAAGAACTTGTTCAAACAATACTTGAATCCAGCGAACACGGATTTGAGGAACCACAGCAAGCTCTTGTCATCCGCTTTTTGGAATCAAAAGGATACGAAGTTAACACGGTAGACCTCCGCCCAAGAATCCTTGCATGCGCTGGTATCATCGGTGCGGAACTCGGATACCTTTCGCCATCAGATATTCCTCGTATCGCACCAGGCGTATTGGTTACTGAAACTGAAGTTGATGCCATCGTAACAGAACTCAAGGCACTCGCCCAGAGTTTCAAGACGACAGACGCTCATCACGAAGCTGTCGAAGATGTAGTTGCAGAATCTGTCATTGATGCTTCCGAAAGCATCACCCGTGTTCGCAGTAAAATCGACCGAGTCGACGAACTTCTTGAACGCCTTCGTGGATGAATTCAGTGCTGCGAGGCATAGAAGTTCTGAACAACCGAAGTCACGGTTTGGATATCAGAAATACCCCGCTCGACGAGGTCTTCAATGATGGCTTGGCGTTGTCGCACATGTCGTTCAAAGACATCAGGCGTCACACCTGCTGCGTTACAGATGGTTTCTCTCAATTTTGAAGGGATTCCTGTTTCTTCAATTTGGTCTGTTGCTGCGTTGTACTTCCAGATAGCATTCAAACGAGGCTTGTCCCCTTCCATTCCTGCTACTTCAGCAACTTCTGTGATCTTTCTTGCCGTCCGTCCATTGACGTGAAGACGTGCTTGAATGATGATGAGGTCAAGACCGCTAAGCATAATCGGTGGAACGCTCATTGGAGGGTTAATCATACGAGTTACGGTTTCTTGAGCCGTATTTGCGTGCAACGAACCGAATGAACCATCGTGACCAGTGTTCATCGCAGTCAACAAGGTTGCACATTCCGGACCACGTACTTCCCCGACAATGATTCGGTCAGGACGCATACGAAGGCTTGACTTGAGACAGTCATTCATGTCAACCTCTTGGGTACCGTCAGGACGTTCCCTTCGAGTCTCCATGCGCAACCAGTGGTCGTGGTAAACTTGCAATTCAGCAGTATCTTCTACCGTTAGAAGTCGGCGTGACCAAGGAATATACATTCCAAGGCAGTTGAGTGTCGTGGTTTTACCTGAACCGGTACCGCCAGCAATAACGAAGTTAGCTGGCCGACTGTCCAATCCCTCAATCCATACCCACATCATTGCGGCAAGACGGGAATTAACCGTTCCAAAATTGACTAAATCTATCATTGTCAACGGATCTTCCTTGAACTTACGGATGGTCAGTGTCGGACCGTCGGGAGAAACTGGAGGTATTGTTCCGTTTACACGTGAACCGTCTGGAAGACGACCGTCAAAGATAGGGACTAATCCTGGGCCGTCCCCAAGAGGGACATTCGTGTAGGATGCTATGTTCTTTGAAATTTGAATACCTGAATCATCGTCAATCCAGATGTTTGTCCGGCACATTCCATGCTCACGGTGAGCGACCTTAACGCACTGGGTCCCACCGTTGTACATCACTTCTTCAAGCGCATCGTCTTCAAACAAAGCCGCTAAATCTCCGTATGGGTTTGCTTGGATGTCTCCATCGACGTGGTAAATTGGAGAAGGATGGTTTGGTTCGGTGTAAATGGTGACTCTTCCGTATTGTTCCAAAATTTGTTCTGACATGCTTCAACCTCCAACTGCTTTTACCGCCCCTAGATAGAGGCCCATGGAAATGGTCATCCAGAGAGGGAGCCACCAAAGTGTATCTTTGAGACGACCCATCATACGTCCTGAAACACCCACACCAATGGCGGAGGCTGCGGCGAAAAAGTAACTGAAAGTTTGGTTGAAACCAGAGATTTGGAACCCTTTGCTCGCAGGTGCGAACAATCCAACAATGAAGGCGATAAGCACAGGTAAGCCAACGCTTACAAAGAGGATGATGAGGATTCCCCTCCCTTGAAGTTCATTTTCCCTGTTGTTCATCAAATCGTTCAATCGTTCATAATCACGGCTCAGGTCAGTAAGAATATCTCTTAGAGAAGAATCCTGTTGAATCGCGGTTTCAATGAGGACCATGACTCGCTGAACCTGACTGGATCGAGTTTTTGCTGCAAAGGAAGAAAGACTTGCTTCAAAAGAAGATGCGTGACTTTCTTTCAGAGTTTCAGAAAGCAAGGCTGCTAGAGGGCCGTCATTGCTGTTGGATTGCTCCATCATTGCTTCTTGAAGACCACGGCCAGCCCCAACTGAATCGGAGAGTGCCTCAAGGAATCCGGGTAATTCATTTTCAATTGCTCTGCGCCTTCGGCGTTCAAGCATAGGAGGAATTCCTCCGCCAATGCAAGCGATGGAGAACACACCAAGGTACAAAATGAGAGGGGCATCGTTAAACGATTCTAGAAATCCAAACAACATCTGATTCACCTCACAATCCTGGGTCCTTAGTATGGGCTTTTAATCCAATGAGAGACATTCCTACAAGAGTCATAAACAATCCAATGTTCACGACGACATTGATGGTAGATGCGGGTGGTAGAGACATAAAGGCCCCTAAATCCCCAGACATCAATTGGGGAACAAGTCCTACGATGGCGAGAATAATTGGCCCTATCATTCCGATGGAAAGGAGGGTTTCCGGCACACCACCGAGTTCCTCGATGTATTTTTGGACTTCTTCGGTACGCTCCTCTTCCATCCGAGCACCCTGCTTTTTCAGAGTTTCAACCAGATCAGTATTTTGAGTGACGTTCGTGTACAATGTGTTCAAAAGACGCTTGTATCCTTTAGATTCGGCTTTCTTCATCATGGATTTAAGCTCCTTATCGATACCGCCACCAGTTCCTTTTAGCAAGCGTTTCATCATCGCTGAAAAATCTTCAGAGATGATGCCGTATCCGCCTTTGCCAATTGTGTGAAGTGCAGCCTCAAGACCAACACCAGAGGACATCAGGACGTCCAAGGTACGAATCACATAGAGAAGTTCCCGTTTCTCCTCTAGTTTCCTCATACGAAATCCCTCAAATCACATCTTCCAACAATTCAAACATAAATTGTTCATTCGAACTATCGTATTCCATTGCTGCGAATATGACCTTGACATCACGCTCTTCAAACGGATCGTGAATGTAAGGCTGGCCTGTCCGAAACATACTGATAACAGATTTGTATTCATCAAGTGAAAGTTCCCCACGAACAGTGTAAACAGTAGATTCAGAACCCTCATCGTGGAGGTCATCACCCTCTTGACCGCGAATAACCGTTCGAGTCAATCTGCGGGTCATACGGACTTTGATGTCAGCATTTGGTATTCGCAACCAATCCGAACTTGATGTACCTGTTGCGGGACGGATAAAGAAATCAATTCCTGGCATGTGGTGACCCCTAAACTTACCACACCACAAGAAGGACTTGAATGTGTTGGATTATTCTTCTTTGACCTTAAGAGCTCTGAACCATCCGAAACGGGGCTCGTCAACATCGCCACTATCCGCCAATTCATCGAGCATTGCTTCTGCTTGTTCACGAACATACCCACGTGCGGCTGCATTCTTGAGAATCGTATTGAAATCGACTCCATCGCCTTGATCAAAGTGCTGGACTACATGAAGAATGAACCCACGAAGTTCACCGTCACCGGTTTCTGCATCAGGCTCGTCCCCATCAGGGAGACGAACCATTGGTGGTGGCGTTGTAGCGGCTGCCATTCGCCCTTCAGCAATATCTAATGCTTGCATCAAATTGAGGTTGAAGGGTTCAAGGTCAACTTCATCGTAATGATTCCTAGCAGCCAAAAGCCCCGTCTTCATCCCACTTGGAAGGTCACTTCGTTCGTAGGCATCCATAGTGGCCTCAAGTTCCAAAGAGGCGGTATATGCCTTCATGCGGGCCATTGTAACCTCACATGCATCCAAGAGCCAGTTCGCATAAACATCACGAGTGACTTCACATGCTTCTTCAGGTCGTAGTGAAGTGTAGACAGCGCCTTCATCGGTTTGGTACCATCGCGTTTTTGCCGTCATCATCAGAAGGATTGGTTCTCCTTCTTCGGTGCGACCAGCCCATTGGCTGGACATTTCTCGCATTGTTTCAGAATTATAATCTCCAACTGAAAAGTAATGCAGGCCCGTTGGGTCCCTAAGTTGACCTTGGTAGAGCGTTGCGCCGTTGCTGGTTTCTCGGATTTCAAGTCGCTCTAAAAGTCCGCAGACGACAACTCTGTTGGCTTTTGAACCTAGCTTTGTGATGACGAAAGAAGGGTCAAATTCTCCTGAACCCTTCTCGTTCAACGTTGCGGTTCCGAATTCTGATGCGAGCATGAGGAATGCTGGCTGACGTACGATACGTTGTCGCTGCATCAGGCCCACCCCCACAAAGCTCGCAACTCAGTTGCTCTAAGCTGTGAATCTGAAGCAGGTGCTTCCAAGCGATCGCAAAGCAACATTGCACCTTGTTCATCGACAATGCTTCGTCCAGATACAACGACTGTTCTTCCAAGGAGAAGTTCTCGTACTTGTTGAACAAAGCCTGCGTCACCGTGGTCTTTGACAGACCCTTGAAGTGCTTCATAGGTCATCCCTAGAGCAGAAAGAGTGGCTTCTTTGTTAACGAGGACTGCTGCAGTAGAACCATCATGGTCCACAACCAGTCGAAGACGTACATCTTCGTTACCTTCGTTAGGCCCGTGGTCTGCACATGCACCATCTCTGAGCACACGGCGACATTCCGTGCAACGACGAATCAATCCTGAGTCGTCTCGAACGCTTACAACAAGTCCTGTGGTTTCAATGCCTACTCGACTTGGGCCACTGACCATCTCTGTGAGTGATACTTCAACCGAGTGATTGCTAAGGTCAATGCCTTCATCCCACGGAGGAGTAGCCAAGATTTCCACCTGGTCTGCGTTGTCCACGGTCACATCTGGAATACCCTGCCAGGCTCTAATTCGGACACCTTTCAAGCGAACTGTAACTGGTAAATCTCCTTCTGCAATAGGCAGTTCCTGCCAGGCGCTCATTCGACAACGCCCAGACGGGTCTGCAATTTGCCCAGACCATAGGAACTTCTCTTCGCCATCACGAGTGAAACTTCGTTTATTCCATTCGGTGATTTGGACGATTGCATCTACATCCCTTGATCCATCACGGAACTGGGAGATGGAAAGAGAGGTGCTGCTTGATAGCGTATCTAAATCCGAGAAGTTCGCATCGTGATAGACCTCAATACGAGTTGTTCGTCCGAAATTTAATTCCGGTGTATCTCGGAAACTTCGAACTTGTGCGCCATCAATCTTGAGCAATGACCCGACTTCGTGATCAAAAGGCTCCCACGAGAGAAAACCAATCGTTCCCGTTTCGTCGGCAATTCGGCCACGTACGACCTCAATGGAACCTGAACCGTCCTTCCGGTGAATTTGGTCTGGACGGGATGTAAGAACCCTTCCAACAACACAAATATAGCCGTCTGAAGGGACACTGCTAATCTCAATAGGGTCGTTGGTTGAAACGGTTGTTGCAACCCCCTCTTTGAGGACGACAATACCGGTAGACTGATTGATGTTAAGAGACATTTTGCCATTGTATTCGTTAACGCTCGCACCTTCAATGCGAACAATACTCCCTGCAGCGAGGTTGGCGTGGGGCCCCCAATCTTTGTAATCCCAGCGAGTTTTTGTTCCTCCTTCTTCCCAAGGATTATCCTCTAGGAATCCAAATGCAATTTGCTTCTCTTCTCCGCGAATAAGTTGGTCTCTGATGTTGTGTGTCACTATGGCGACTTCGATCTCGATATCACGGTCATCGCCACTCAATTCTGTGAGTGTAGCGACTTTCTTGGTTTCCCGTTCTTGGCGAGTCGTCGTGCTCGTGGTCGCAGGACCTGTTCCGCTCTTGAAACGGCGAAGTACTGAGCGCATTGCATCTTGAGGTGGAATGTAAAATTCATCCTCGTATTTTGCGAAAGCAGAGGCTACCTCTGCTGGATTCGCATCGGGGCATTCTTTGATGACCGCTTGAACATAGTCTGCATACTTTTCTTCAGACATCAAACAACCCTCCGTAAGACATTGTTGTTCGACACCTGTGCGGAGAACAGGCTGCGGGCTTTCGTGCGGTTTGGTTCAGATATAACACTCCCTTTACCTCCATGGACTGCTACACCAACGACGACAGGCCATAAAGAATCGCTTTTGATTTTGTCTGATATTGACTTATGCAGGGTTAACGCGTAGTCCTTCCATCAACAAAACATCGGGCAAATGCATGCTGCCTGATGAATAAGACCCTTGTCTGCGGACGTCATCTCCAAGGATTACATTCCCCGATAGAGCGTTTGCAAGATTTCCCGAGAGACCGGCTTGCTTGAGCGGACCAATAATTTCGCCGCCAACAACACGTAGAATGCTGCTTGTGGTAACTGAAAAGTCGCCGCTTGTGGGATTAGCAGTATGAGCACCCATGACGCCGTTTACAACATAACCATCACCCATTTGTTCAAGCATCTGATCAAATGTCTGACTCGCTTTTGTGGAGGTCATCATGAGTTCTGAGGCACCCGTCGACGGAGGTGATTGGTGACCTCTACTTACGGCTGAACCGGTAGATTGCGCAGCATCAATACGTCCTTCTGCAACTTGCTGGGCTGCATCTCGGGTGGACCAAAGCATGTTTACTAATCGACCGGATTCAACCAAACTTTGCTTCCGTTTTGGAACTCCTTCACCGTCACGTGAACCCGAAGAAAAACCTCCTTCAAGAAGACCATTGTCCACTATTGAGAGGTCCTCGGCCATCACATTTTGATTCATCTTACCTGTCCAAAAGGATTCTTTCCGGACCAACTTTTCACCCATCATTGCCGGGGGAACAACCATAGAAAACAGAGGTGAGAATCCTTCACTCGTCATCAAAACAGGAGCATCTAAAGCCCCAGAATCAACTTCAATCGGATTCTGAGTTCGGACGGCCCAATCTACAGCGAGTTCAATGCAATCAGGAACATCCACCATCTTTGTCCTTGATGAATCTCCTTGGTACGAGCTGGTCATTTTTCCA
>JABJFP010000015.1 GCA_018662715.1 Methanobacteriota archaeon
ATGGCGTTGCGATTCACCCCTTTGAAGAATCATTGTTAGTTGCGGGAGATGGAGTGATGGCCTCAATCCTCGGAACAAACGGATTATTGTTCATCACGAGTTTCTTGTTTTGGCTCATGTGGGTTAATATTCTCCTCGGATTTACCAATCTTATCCCAATGGTTCCGTTTGACGGAGGCCATATGCTGAAAGATATCGTCCATTCATGGCTGAGTGGCTTGAAACGGCTTGGACGTAAACTCAAACTGTGGGATTTGCATCCAATGTGGGTTGACCACCTGTCTCAACGCGCATCAAGTTATTCTTCACTCGCGCTTTTGGGGATGCTATTATTCACGCTCATCGTTCCTTACTTCTGAGGATTTGAGTCACGACCGAAGAGCGACGTCGTTCCAATTCTGCTAGGATATCTTGACTTGTTTTACTTGGCGAAGGCCGTGCAACACTTGTTTCAACACCTTGCTTCTCAGCACGTTGTTTCAAATTATTCAAGGCAGCCGTACTTTCGTCTTCATGAGAGCAGAGCAGTGAAATGAATTTGTTGAGCGGCATCCCCTGTTCCCAATCGATGAACGGAGTGCCATTCCGATTGAGGGGGAGCGCGGGAATATGGGACGCAAGTCGTCTCAATGTTCCGGAAAGCCCCTGGGTTTCCACGCGAAAAATCCTCCATGAATCTCCACGAACACCTTTTCTTCTGTGGGCGTAGAGTGGCATGAGATTAGAGCGTTCACCCTCTCGAATCATGGCGTTCAGTTGGTCTTTAGTTCGCCCTGAAAAATACAGTTTATCCGCTTTCGTGGTTTTGACTTCAATAGGAAAACAACAATCGCCCCGAAGCGCGAGAAGGTCTCCGCTTCCTTCCATCCCCGAACCTGCTGCTCGGACCACTAAAAACGGCCGACGTTGAATCAGAAACATTCGTTGCTTCTCATCTGGAGAGCATGACCTCGTCACGGCCTTTACTCCCTTTTCAGTGCCTGCTAGGACCTCACGAAGTTCCCGCTCATAGGCGCTCGTCATACTGCAGCATCGTTGTCCATCGTTCTTGATGACTTCGGAAGGAAGCCCCCCGCAGTGACAGTTTTAGCGATTTATGCCCATGAGCCGTCACCGATACCTTAGAACGGGACGGGGAACAAGGTAACTCTGTGCAGACGGTCTACGTGCGAACCAATGATTTTCGCATGGCATATCGCCTCTTACGAGAACTACAGTTGAAACATCTCAATGCTCAGTTGGTTGACTTGGAACAAGACCTCCCTGACCCAAAGGGTTGGTGGTTTGGAACGCCTGATGAAGTTGAACGCTTAGGAGGGAATGGAATCGGGACGACAGCGGATACGGTGAAGGAAGCGGTTCTCAATCTCTATCGTTCATTCCGAGAATTGGATGTCGTTCATCGTTTAACAGTTGGAATTGATCCGGGGCCTCGCCCGGGTTGTGCGTGGTTGGTCGAAGGAATGCTGCTCGGCAAATCTCAAGATGAATCGGTTGAGGACGCTGTTTCTCACGTGATTGGCTTGGTTCGCGTGTACGGACCCATGGTCGTAGATGTACGGATTGGTCATGGTTCGCCCCTTCACCGAGATCGCCTCATCAATCGCTTTTTGAGTGAAGGATACCAAGTATCACAGGTGAATGAACACCGAACCAGTCGAGGGACAGGTAGGCATGAACACGCTTCGTCCGCCCTCAAAATCGCCCTGCTCAAAGGCGACCCCGTGTTAACAAGGCGGACGGTAGAGCCAACCGAAGGAGAACTTCGTAATATCCAAAGATTGAGTAGAAAACGTTCCAAAGGAACCCTCACCATCTCGCTGCAAGAAGCCCACAGTGTTGCCTGCGGCGGTTTAACTATGGAAGAAGCACTTTGGAGGGCTGGTTATTCCGATTCTTTGAGTGAATCCTCGATGTAAATCTCTTTCAATTCAGGAGCCCCTGAAAGAATGCTCTTGAAGGCCCGCTCAGTAAAAAGTGGCGAAAGGAGAACTACAGCAATGAGTGTAAAGAGGGCTAAGAATGAAGAG
>JABJFP010000123.1 GCA_018662715.1 Methanobacteriota archaeon
GATGGCGACGGTGATGGCTGGTCGGATGCCGGCGATTGGGCTCCAACAGATGACAAGCAGTGGGCTGATAGTGACAGTGACGGCTACGGCGACAATTACTACTTTGACCTCAACGAATACCAACTTCATCTGAATCAATCTGGAGATGCTTTCCCCAACGATGCAACACAGTGGAACGACTCGGATGGAGACGGCTATGGAGATAATTATGACAATGTTTCATGGGAGACACAACGGCCGAGTTTCTGGCCGGGGCTCTTGCTTTCAAGTGCCAATCAACCGGATGCTTTCCCACTTGAGCGGTCACAATACCTCGACTCCGATGGAGATTGGGTCGGTGACAATCCAAACAGTGACCGTCCAGACGGTTGCCCTTACACTTGGGGTGATTCAATTTACGACCGTCTTGGCTGTGCAGACACTGACGGAGACGGATATTCTGACCCTACGCCAGGGTGGCCCGCTACAATAGATTGTTACGGCGCAGACGCCTTCCCCAATGATATCACGCAGTGGTGCGACGAAGATAACGATGGATTTGGCAGTAATGCAACAGGAAACAACTCGGATGATTGCCCTTCAGACTCCGGCACCTCATCGGTCGACCGAAGAGGTTGTCCAGACAGGGATGGCGACGGTTATTCCAATGCAGGAGACCCGTTCCCAGACGACGCAACACAATGGGCAGATCGTGACGGAGACAATCGCGGTGACAACCCTAACGGAACCAATGCAGACGCTTTCCCAGACGACACCAGTCAGTGGAAGGACACCGATGGTGATGGCTACGGCGACAATCCCGGAGGAAATAACGGCGATGCCTTTTGGAACGACGTCACCCAGTGGGCCGATGAAGATGGAGACGGCTTCGGAGATAACACCGATGGAACAAACGGCGATGTTTGTCCAACCGAGTATGGAGAATCAAATAACGAAAACACCCGAGGTTGCCCCGACACTGACCTTGATGGATACGAAGACAAGATTGACGCATTCCCAGAAGATCCGTTCCAATGGACCGACACCGATGGTGACGGTTACGGAGACAATACCAATGTGCCCAGCGGTGATGATTGTGTGGATGTCCCCGGAACTTCATTTGAAATGGCACGGCAAGGTTGTCCCGACGCCGACGGTGATGGTTACGCCGATGTTGACGATGCTTTCCCGAACGATGCAGACCAATATCTTGACACTGACGGTGATGGTTACGGCGACAATTACTTCTTTGTCAATGAAACAATTGCCGACAAAGACAACCCAGGGGCGTTCCTCATTCTCCGAAATCAGAGCGGCGACGCATTCCCGAACATTGTAAGTCAATGGTCGGATGTTGACGGGGACGGATGGGGTGACAATCTTAGCAGTTTCAACAGAGTTGACAACTTCCCATACCAGTCCTCACAATGGAATGACTTCGATGGTGACGGATATGGAGATAATACATTTTACACTCCACTCAACAGTGATGAAAATGCAACCCCAGTCCCCGCATTCCAGCCCGACGAGTGTGCCAAGGAACCAGGAACATCAACCGTTGATGTCTTTGGCTGTGTTGATTCTGATGGTGACGGAGTTTCAGATTTGAACGACCCCTGCGTATGGGACCCGGAAATCTTTGAAGGAGCCCGTAGTATTGTCACATGTGGCATCAAGAGCGACCCGAGCATCACGAATTCTGGCGATGAGGAATCAGATAACCTCCTTTCTGGCAACTTGAATACCCTTACACTCATGGGTGGAGCGATCATCTTCCTCCTTGCGCTCATCTTTGTTGCTCAACTTGCTAAGACCGCAGGAAAGCGACGAGCCGTTCAGTCAAAACGAGATGAACAGATGGTCCAGGATGCCTTTGGTGAAGAAGAAGAACGCAGGCTAGCTTGGGTTCAGCATTATCTCGCTGAAGGGAATTATGCAGAAGCACGTGCACTGGGCTGGGAAGGCGATGAGATTCCAGAATGGAAACGCTATGAAATGCAGCAGCAAGCAGCGCAAGAAGCAGCCATTCCAACCATGCTAAGCCTCGACGATGTGCTTTGAGTTACACATAGAATGTACCGCTGACCTTTCAAGGGATGAGCATCACTCGTTTCGCATGGGCGAGAGGGCGACAGGCCGCGTATCTCTGTTGGTAGGGCTTCTCCTTGCCTCCCTACTCGTTGGCTTTTCTTCAGCCGATCCTGCGGACCTTTCGCTTCAAGCAACGCTCAACGAACCCGTTGACCAGTCATGGTACAGCCCAGAACAACTGCTTTCAGTATCAACAGCCTTTGTGAATTCAGGTGCTTCTGTTTCGTTTGACAATGACCCTTCATGCGATATTGTTCTGAATGTTTACTCGTTGACAGGAGAGCAAGTTCACGATGGTAGTGTAGATTGTAGAGGCCTTTCCCGAGGTGTCGACCTTTTTGCTGGAGAAACCAAAGTCATGAATACTCTGGTTTGGGACATGAAAAACGAACAAAATCAATGGCTTCCAAGTGGCTTTTACACCGTAGAAGCATACCACCCTTCTACCGGATTAAATGATACGAAGAATGTTCGAATTCAAACACCTGTTATCCTCCCCGATGACCTTGTATTTTCGGTTACTAAGAACCAGCGCACAGCCGATTCATCGGGCCCTTCACTCATTTCAGTGAACCTCAACAACCCAACATCACAGAGCGTGGATCTTTCATCCGTGGGTCCATGCTTCATTGAAGTTGAGTTTGAAGCTCTCCGTTCAATTGGAATGGAATGCTTTGCTGGGGTCGACCTCATTATGCCTGGAGAACAATTGTTTGTTGGCCACCTGCTGGTCGAACCACAATTTGAAACCAATGTGACCCTTTCCATCCCGGGTGATGACTTCCAACATTCCATCCTGGTTTCAGGGAACGAAGCTCCTCTTCAGTACGTAGACGCGCTGCTCTCTATTGATCGTGGAGGCCGCACACTTGACGACTACTCCCGCGGAGAAGTTCTTGCCATGACATTGGACATGACCAGCACAAACAGTGCTGACCAAACTCTGGAATTCACGTCGACATGCAAGGCTGAAATGTGGGTTGTTGATGACTTTGGGACAGTTGTCTTTGACAGTCGGATTGAGAACCCTTGTAGTGAAATTGATTTGGAAATGGAACTCGCATCCGAAAGCCCACTTAATTTCCCACTGCCTCAATGGGGCTTCTTCAAATCCGATGGATGCCTTGTGTCCCCTGGCACCTTTACCGTGGTTGTTGAAGTGCCTGAATTTGCCTTGAGCACAAGTACAACCATACACTACACGGACATGGTGGCGAATCCATGTACGCTCACTTCGGACTTGACGCTCATCCCTACGATTACAACGATCGACGAAACCTCGATTGATGTTGCTGTGGATGTACAAAACGATAACGAACAACTGTACTTGCGCATGATTAATCCTTGTTCTTACACGCTCACTTTTTACGACCAGAATCAGGTTCTCACCCATCAACTCCAAACGTTGTGCAACGATTATTCTGGCCGAAAACTTCTGTTGAATTCAGGCTCTGAAAACACCCCGTTCCCAACGGCTTCTGTTGCCATGATTCAAGGCGGAATGCCTATTCTTCCCGATGGAACTTACACTCTAGAAATTGCAATAGAGAGTTCCCCCCGTATCACAAATAGCGTTCAGTTTGAATGGCCGACGACAGACGACTCATCACAAGTTCAAGAGCAGGTAGAGTCGAGTGAGACCTTTGAATTAACGGGCACCTGGAGCGGCATCCTTACCGAACAAGGGACGTGCTGGGTTTTGAACGCTAATGAGGACCAATACCTCTTGTCTCACGCACGGGGATTGTCCTCATGGCAACCAACTTCTGAAGTTGAAGGAGTTTACGTAGTGTTTACTGAAACCTCTTCTCC
>JABJFP010000301.1 GCA_018662715.1 Methanobacteriota archaeon
CAATATCAGAGAGTATTGTTGTGTCGTCGAGAACCGTGTATATGACTTCAATTGGAACTGTTTCCATAAATCGTTGACCTGAATAAGGGGCGCTTACACTTGCAACTGGAGCTGCATTTGGCAGCAAGGAGATGATGACCTGTTGATTAACGCCGTTTCCAAGTTCGAATTCTGAATTGTTGACTAAACTCATTGCGGAATACGTCTCTATCGTTGCACTAGTGCTCAATTCAGACTGTATTTCTGTATGCTTAGAATACTGGAGTATTATGTCGATAAATTGGCCGCTGTAGGTGCTTGGCTGGTCAAGTAATTCTGTGGAAATAACATAGGTTGCTTCGACGGAAATTCCATTGAGTATTGCGCTTAATGAGTGTGTACTCCATTCATTGAGAACTCCCTCGGTTGAGAGTGATTTTGTACCAATGATTGAACTGTCAATGATGTTGATTGTGCTTCCTGCAACTGAAATTGATCCAACAAGATCAGAGTCTGAGATTTGAGCATCGTAATACTCAACCGATAATGCATCAGATGAATCGATTGTCAGATTGTGTATGTACGCAACACCGGGCTCTTCGAAGTCATGAGCGTGGAGGCGTAAACCAACTGAATAGTTGGTAATAGAAAGGTCTGATACCATCATTGATGATGCTTTGCCGTGGCGAATCGTCACACCAGTTCCCACTCCATTTCCGTGAGCAGTTATTTGCTCTAATTGACCTGATGTTTCATCGATGTCTAGTCCAGGGGCCCCTGAGAGTTCCAAATTTCTGAGGATGAGATCGTCGCAATTGAATGCGATTAAACCGACTTCTGACCCAGCAGATATCTGAGAATCTTCGATAATGAAATCACCATCAATAGATTCCAATCGAACCGTTGAATCTCCTACGAAGGAAGAGGTTTTCAAGCCGCTTACTTGACCATTAACTCCAATTAGAGCAAGGCCATCTTCCATTCCTCCGTTGATTGTTACATTATTGAAATCAACATCGGAAAGGCGTATCCACGCTGCATCGCCGTTGCAATCTGTAAACTCGACTCCATCCAAAACAATCTTTGCATCTGGGCTTTGGGATTGGATGCACATTGAACCAGCGTCGCGAAGGTGAGAGTTGGAAAGTGACACTGTTGCTTGTGCACCTGAATTGATTAAAATCAGTGGGTCGGACCCTGCAGAACGAGCGAAGTTGACATTTTCAGCAACCATTTCTCCGTAGCCAGATACAGTGAGTAATGGTGAGCCTTCGACAAGTTGAGTTCCTGAAAGTTGTATTCTAGAACCAACGATTCCATCAAGAACTAATCCCCCCCATCTCGCTCCAAATCCAGTGGAAGAAATAGTTGCAGAACCTGCTTCAAAGACACCTTGTACATCGATGATAGCTTGTGATGCGATACGAAGTTCAACGCCGTCATTAACTGTTAATTTTGTTGTTGAGGCAATTGTTAAATCTCCTTCTAGGCGATACGGGCTCCAAGATTTCTCTAGGACAAGCCAAGAGTTGATTGTACCTGTAGGCAAAGTAGAGGCCATGAATGTGTGAGATGTCGATCTCTTTGTATCCCAAGCGTAGAACTCGGTAAACGACTGGATTTGCATTGTGACTGTTTTCGTGCCACCTTGAACGTCTCCTTGAGAGTCAACTGAACGGGCTGTGGTTTGTGTTGTTGCTTCTCCGAGTGCGTCGGTTGAGACTGTTTGACCATCTACAATAATTGTCGCTCCTTCAACGGGAACTCCTTTATCGAGTACACTGATTTCAAGTACTGAGAAAAGTGAGAAAGAGCCCCCTGTACCTACAGTAATTTGTTCATTTGCCTCGCCTCCGGTCATTTCAACTTCACATAATGCGCCAATGGAAAGCGTGGATGTGAATCGCACGTCACTAATTGATTGCGCTGATGAGCATGCCCATTGAACAGGTGATTGGATTTCAAGACCGTTTCCTTCTGATGTAAAGGTCGATTGGACGTTCAGAGACAATGACGTTGCATTGAGGATGCCTCCGTCCCCAGAAAGGGTTCCTGATGCCCGGAGATCAACGGATGAAGATGAATCTACAATCAGCGTTGTATCGATGAGTTTCAATTGAGAGTTTGTTGCAAAGTTGAGGTTTCCGTTCAATATGTGAGGGCTCCCGTCTGGCTTCGCTCCTAGAACGATCGTGGAAGAAGAAGGAAGATTCCAGTCTCCTTGAGGGACAGTAATGATTTGAACCGATTGACCTGCTTGATTGCCAATCAATTCTGCGCGAACACCTGCACCTTGATAGAGAACATCAACCATAGAACCAGTCGATAGAAGGGGGAGAGAAGCAACACCATTCGTATCTCCTGTTGAAAGGAAATTATGGGCGTAAGCATCTGCTTGAATGGGTTGGTTGTTGATGTCAGTAAAGGACACATAGGTTTCGTAAAGATATCCATATGCTGTTGTTGAGATTGTGCTTGTTGTAGGCCCTCCATAGAGGAATATCCCATCGCCCACTGCGTCTGATGACCCTTGGGCTGTGTTTTGTGGAGTGAATGTGCGAGCATTTGCTGTTGAATCCTCTTCAAGAAGAAGAGGGGTGTTGTGGAGATTCGCAGCCCAAGTCGATGTTTGGAGATGGGATTCGTCTGCTAGTCGAACACCATACTGTTGAGTCGATGTTATCAAATCCTCAAGCGTGAATGTTGACTGAATTCCATAGAGGCCTGTGGTTTTTCCGTTGATGAACGTAGCAGTTTCAGCAGTAAGAGCGCTGTCTTCAAACACTGCACCTGTTGAATAACCGTTTGTCGTTAAACTCGTGGATTCGATCGATGTATACCATGCATCGATACCTTGAGAGGTTACATCAGAACTGCTGTAGGCTTTTTCAACATTGAAATTGTTCCACTGATGTTGACCTTCTAGAACATTCACTGCTG
>JABJFP010000016.1 GCA_018662715.1 Methanobacteriota archaeon
ACGTCCCTTGTCAGTGTTGATGAAGATGTCTTTGTTTTCCTTGTCGTGTCGGATGGATACTTCAGATGGGATAACACCGCGACGTCGAGCAGATTTGAAGTGCATTACCAATTTCTGTCCTTTCTTGTGGATTCCGTAAATATCACCGTTAACGTGAATTCGGTCACCGTCAGTCCAGTCGTCTGGTTGGTACACTTCTAACTCGTCAAGGCGCTCTCGGATTTCGACTTCGTCGATGTTCTCTGAAATATCAATCATTTGAGCAGCGTTCTTTACCAGTCCGCAGTTTTGACCTTCAGGAGTCTCGTTGGGGCACAGGCGTCCCCATTGTGTGGGGTGGAGGTCACGAGCTTCAAAGTGAGGCTGACTTCGGACAAGAGGTGATGTAACACGGCGCATGTGTGAAAGTGCGGCAAGATAGGTGGTTCGGTCAAGGAGTTGGCTAACACCAGAGCGTCCGCCGACCCAGTTACCTGTTGCGAGAGCGTGCATGATTTTCGAGGTCAACACGTCAGGGCGCAAACACGAGGTAATTTTGAGTTCACGCTTTCGGTTGTGATGTCGCTCAAGTTGGTACTTGAGGTCACGGGAAAGTTGTCCTGCGGAAACTCGGAAGAGGTCTTCAATGAGGTCCCCAGCAAGGCGGACACGCTTGTTAGCGTAGTGGTCCTTGTCGTTAGGGTCTCGTCCTTCAATGGCCATTTCCAAAACTTGACGGACAATTCGGCCCAAGTAAATAGCCTTCTTGTCACGGTCTTCTTGGTTGTCTCCCAAGTGAGGAAGAAGTTCACGGTCTAGAAGTTGGTTGACTCGTGCTTCACGGTATTCTTTTTGTTGTCCGGCAGCGAATTTCTTTTGGAGCCATTCGTGGCTTTCTTCCTTGGTTTCGACTCCGTACTCTTCGTTGTCTTTGACTTCGTTGATGTTTGCGACGATAAACTTGAACGAATCGGTGTTTCCTGCAATTGCTTGGAAGATTTGTTGGTCGTTTTCAACGCCAAGAGCACGCATGAGGAGGACAACTGGAATTGCAGTTGTTCCTGCGGTACTAATCTTGACCATGAGCATTCCATCACGGCGCTTTTCTACGGTAAGCGGTTTACGCATACCGTCTTTTTGCGAGAAAATCTTAGCAACTTCTGTTTGCTTTGCGTATCGCTTGTTGATTTCAACAGTAACACGGTTTGGTGCAAGGTCTTCCATTGAGATGAGGACACGCTCGGTTCCGTTGATGATGAAGTAGCCACCTGGGTCTAGAGGGTCTTCGCCTTTCTTGCGAAGGAGATCATGCCAGTTTGCCTTGTCTTCGTCTGAGGTAGTGGGTGCGAGGACGCGGTCTCCAGCGATGTGCTTGGGGTGAAGGTTACATCGTTCGGAACGAACCATAATCGGCATGGAACCAACTTGAACGCCCTTCTCAGTAGGTGATGGGACGCCGTTTCGCTTGATGGTGAAATCCATCGAAACAGGGGACATGTAGGTGAGCTTTCGAAGTCGGCATTGCATTGGCGTGGAATCGTTAAGGGCTCCATTTGCTTCTTTTACCATCGGCTTGCCGAGTTTAACATTCTTGATTCGGATGACAATGTCTTGATCAGCGACGTCAAGTTTGATGTATCCGCCTTCATCGTCATCGAAATCTTCGTCTGTTCCAACACGAATGGTGCGAATGATTTTCTCCATGCGGGAGAGGGAATTTTCTGTGGCTGGGATACAGTCGTCGTATGATGCGAGTTGGTGGTTGACCAAGCTGCGTTCTCTGAAAAATGATTGAATGATTTCTTGCATGTTATCCTCTCCTCAGTTCCCCTCTACAATCAGCCGGTAGGCGGTTGTGCGTCCAGCCGAAGGGGATTGGCGGACGACTTTCAACACTCGGTCAGCAATCCAGCCAGCAGCCAATGGCTTGTGGTCGGGGTTAGCCGCAAGCCGGGCCATGTCTTCTGCTTCTGCGAGTTCTTTGATGACCTGGACGACCGGGTCGGTGATCAGGATCTTGGGGAGCAATTCCTTGGCGAGACGGTCTTCGCCGGTCTCAGCGTCGGGTTGTACCATGTTCCATGGAGCGAGTTCGGACAACTCGATGGCGAGTTGGTCCTCGTCGGAGATGTTCGGTTCTCCGATGAGTTCTTGATGTGGTACGAGAATGTGATTGAGTGCGTTGAAGCGGGATGTAATCTCTGGTCGGTCAAAGTCATCAATTGCCTTTGAGCGGATGGTGATCTTCTTGCTCTTCTTTGCAGCACGTCGGCGGGAGCCTTGTTCTGCGATGATGTTCATTGTGGTGACGAATTCTTCTGCATCTTTGGAAATACCGAGGACCGATGCTACTTCATCGTGACCCAGGTTCTTGATATCCGTCATGTTTCGGTCTGTTGCGAGTTTGTGAGCGTAGTCCTCAGAAACTCCCAGTTCCATTAAGCGTTTTTTAGTTGCACTTTTTACTACCATTCTGACACCCCGCGAACACCCTTGCTCTCAAGCCGGTAGGTTCAGCAGGCGGGCCTGACGGGGTTCGAACCCGCGACCATCGGATTAAAAGTCCGACGCTCTACCTGACTGAGCTACAGGCCCAAAGTAGCAACTTGGGCTTTCCGTCCGACCTTCAAGGTGTTATTATACGTTTCGGGGGGTGCGTGACCAACCATCTCTAGGCCGGCCAAGTCAGTACTTGCGCCAAGGGGTGATAAAAACTGCGTTTCGGCCTCGTTTGGGCCGACAACAGGTTCATTGTACGAATAGACTCTTGAAGTGCCATTGCTTGGGGACCCTTGTGAAAACAGGTCCGAACTTTACCGCCGAGGCCGCCGTGGAGGAAATTGAACGGCTCCAGCGACCTGCCAAAAAAGTCGTTTGGACCTCGCCGACACGCCAGATATATGAGTTCGATTTACCCGTTACAGTTTACCCTCCCAGAGAAGATACTTCTCTTCTGGCAGAGGCGCTTCATCGCTTGGGTCTACCTAACGGAACTTCATGTCTTGAGATTGGCTGTGGTAGTGGAGCTGTGTCGATTCATGCTGCGACTTTGGGGTGGAGGGTCGTTGCCTGCGATGTCAATCCTTTTGCCGTCGCATGCACCCAACATCACGCTTCATTGTACGGCCAATCTCTAACGGTCCTAGAAGGCGGACCAGGCCCCGAACTGGATGGGAGTTCAGATCAGTGGGGTGGAGATTCCCACTACGACGTTGTGATGTGGAACCTTCCATAC
Organism: Methanobacteriota archaeon; assembly: GCA_018662715.1. Taxonomy (GTDB): domain Archaea; phylum Thermoplasmatota; class Poseidoniia; order Poseidoniales; family Poseidoniaceae; genus Poseidonia. The sequence continues at coordinate 3,215 of JABJFP010000016.1, forward strand.
TTACCTCGTCCAAATCTTGGCGATGATGTCTTGGGGCCAATGGAGGAATCAGCTCTCATTGATAGCGATGATAAGGGCCTCTTTCTTCGATATGTTGAACGACTTGCAAGTGGGCGGCTCCTCAAACCGAAAGGGGTTGCTCTCGCTGTTGTTTCAAGCTTACTTGACGGCCGTCAGGCGTGCACAATCGCATGGCGGCAGGGTATGGCGGCTCGGGTCTTAGGGGAACAAGAATTTGATGACGGTGAATCGCTCGTTCTGGTTGCAATGTGGCACCCTTATTCGGGAAAGGAGCATATTCATGAGTCCGTGGTTGAAAGCACAAATGCAATTTTATTGAGTAACTCATCTCCTGCCGGAGTCCTGTGTACTGCTGATGTTCAACGTCAGGGGCGAGGTCGTAGAGGGAGGGAGTGGGAATCTCTAGATGGTGCTTTGGCAGCCTCTTGGGTTATTGATGACGGAACTCATTCCCTTCACAAACCCGTTGACCAAGTTCATCTTGGATATTATTTGTCTGAATTATTTCATTCACACGGTCCAGAGCGTATTTGTCTCAAATGGCCCAACGACCTTTATGTTAGGGCTTCAATGTCAGCCCCTTGGAAAAAATGTGCAGGGGTGCTCTTTGAGGGCACTACAATGGGAACTGGTCAACGTACGGTTTTAGGAATCGGTGTGAATATCGTAGGCCCATCAAATTCTCAATTTGGAGGGCTTGACGAACTTAGTCCTCTTGCTAAAGGAGACGGTCTTACCGCTCAACTCCATGCAGTTGTGGCATCTATGTTTGAGGTTCTTGATAGGCCTAATATCCCTCTGACTCATCCCGATTTACGAGCCCTTGATAAGGCCCTAATCTTTGGTTCAGTTGCTTTAGGGCCAATTTTCTATAGAGGGGATTGCGTTGAGGTTTCGGGCTTGGATGAACAAGGGTCCTTACGTGTCAAGACCGAGTCGGGAGCAGTTATCTTAGTGGACGACCCAGATCAATTGGAATGGTCAAACATCTAATTCCGCATCAAGGATTTCATCCTCGTCTTCTTCCTCGGGAGTGCCGTCTCGTTGATACAGGCCATATGCTAGGATGAGGCCGCCGATTGGGAAGGGTAGCATGTCAATTTTGTATTTGCGATCGATGTCGAGGTCAAGCGTTGCTTCTACACCTTTTGTGTCGATTTCATACGTATAATATCCACCCTCGTCAATTTCAAGGCTTCGCTTATCAGATTCCCCGGCAGTAATTGTGATGCTTTCAGCGCTGACGATGGTTCCGTCTTCGGCCTTGAGGACCAACCTCACCGTGGTAGTATTCTGGACAGTAATCTCAATCTCAAACGAATCCCCTGACCACATTGATGCCCCGTTCACATAGGGGGGGCTTTCCTCTGAATGCTCAATTGGGGTGACCCATGCAACCATGAAGAGTCCACCGAGTAATATGGTGGCTCCGGTGAGGATGAGCGCATCGCTCATCTTCATCTTTGGTGCTGCACCTCCACCGCCCATATGCTCCCCAAGCAACGACCGACCATGAAGGTTCGGCTTCCTAACGCTTCCTTGCGGGCTTGGGGAGGGCCATGCGCTCCCGAACAAGCCGTATTTTACCGCTGGTAGTTATGCATTTTATTTCCATCGTGCGAATGGCGTCTTCGGTTCCTATGAGGGATCGTAATCCTTTCGTTTGTTCAAGAGGGACTTGTAAAATTGCGACTCCAACATCTTCTTCGGTGAGTTCTACAGTCTTCCTTAAATGTTCCAATGCCGCCTTGGCAACATCATCTTCACTGGGATGGAACTCCATCAGTTTTATTGGTCGCTCAGATTCAAATGTAGAAGTTATTGATGAGATGAGTCCGTTTAACGATGACCGAGTTTGATATCGGCTGCTGACCAAAATGCCAATCCATCGACGCTTACCTCTTAGCGCCTTGCTCAATCGTTTGGCCATGGCAGTTCCAAACATTCATGCTTCATGACCTTTGAGTCAAATCCTACCATAGTATGAAAAAAGGTCAACCTCCACCATCCAATGTGGACGAAGGCGAAGGAGTACCCCCTCCTTCTGTACAGGAAGAAGGTGAGGCCACTTCAACAAAACTCAGCGAGTTGGAGGGGAATGATCCGTCATTACGTGCTCTTCTAAAGGTGCTTTTAGACGTAAAAACACTACCTCATGTCGTTCTTATTTTCATCCTTTCAACCCTCTTCTACGTTATGTCAACAAGGGGCGCAGAAGGCCTCAGTGCGTTGGGTTTCTTGTCACTGACCGGAGGTTATCTTGTTCTTGGCCTGTTGTCAAAATACGAGCGAATTGACCGAATGACTCGCCTTCCTGAACAAAGTGAATCCCTTGATGTGGGTCGGATAAAGCGTTTCTTCTTCTCGTTCAGAATTTGTTTGTTGCCCTTGGCGTTTTCCTTGGGTTGGTTATTGATGCTTCTTGCAGTGTTGGGTGGCGACGGTATCGGTGACAGCATACTCGAATCACTTCCGTTTGTGATGGGTAGTCTGTTTGTATTCTGGGCCGTTATGCAAGGTAGGAGCTTTGGGCACTGGTTATCTTCTGTTGCCGCTCTACGATTGCCAGATGATGGCCCTAGAGAGGGCGGAATGAATCTCGTGGTAGGCGTTCATCTTCTGTTACTCACCTTCCTTTCAGTGCTGATCTTAAGTGGTGTTGAATTCCTCCAAGGGGACGGCAATGGATTGGTCCAAGATACCATCGAGAACGGGCTGTTTTTCCTCGGCTTTGGCGGATTGTTTGTTGGCTCAACATTTCTTACTTGGAACCTGAGGACTTTAGCATCCCGTCACCGTTCACTTCATCGTTTTTCATCTCGCTGGTTCTTGCTGACTCAAGCCTTAATCACATGGCATTTCTTGACTGTCTGGCGTCATACTGCAATGTCTTCTGGAGGACCAATCATGCTAATCGAGGAATTGGTATTGATGGTTTCAACCGTTTTCATGGCAATCTGGGGGCTTACTTCACGGTCTTACAAATCAAAATTCCGTCTGGTTGATGAACACAATGCACTCCCAATCGGCCTCGCCTTTGGGTATGCTTATGCGGGCAGCGTCGCCATGCTAACCAATGTACTCGACGATATTCGTTACGTCATGATCAGCGGCCACGTTGTCGTTATTCTTACCTTCATATGGATGCAACGAAAGGTTTTGCGGAGCGTTTTGGCGGACCATGACTCTACGGTGGGAATTCTACGTACTGTTCGTGAAGTAACAATTAGCGGGGACTCTGATGGGGGGCATGACGAAGAACATCAGGTAGTAGATACGGGGTCAGGGGACGCAGTCGGTGAAGGGGAACCTTCGGAGGATGCAACCGGTATTGCTGTTGATGAGGAATGGGCCAAGAACAACGCAAAGGACATCGGGGGCGATGTTTCATGGAATTCAGAAGACATCATCGAGTTGATGGATGATTAGGCCGGTTTAATTCCAGACAGCAAGGTCACCACGCGAATGGTATCGATTAGATCTTCACTCACTCGTGCTCCAAGAATAACCTGGGCGTCGTCGTCAAGGGCGGACGTGAACAACTCTGCTACTGCATCAACTTGGCCAATGGTCATCCCAAGGCCGCCTTCAACTTGAATCAAACATCCTTTCGCTCCTCCAACATCAAGTTCTGCTAAAGGCGCTTTAAGCGCAGATTCCAATATTCCTCTCGGGTCGTCAGGCCGACCAATTCCAACCAACATTGTGGCCATTCCTTCCTGGTCAACAATCGCCCTGAGGTCCATCAAATCCAAGTTGATAAGTCCCATTCGCATCAGCGTTCGAACGAGACCGTCTACTAAATCTTCAATCCATTCAGCACCCATTTGCCAACTTTGCCCCTTCTCTCGTGCTTGGCGAGCAAGGCGCTCAAGTGACAACCGGACGGTGACATGAGCGATTCGCTCCAGGCGTTGGAAACCATCTTCTGCGAGTTCTAAACGGGTTGCTTGTGCTTCGAATGGAAGGCCAGCCACTGCGAGTACAATGGCTCCAGACTGTCGTGCTTGGCGCGCAAATTCATGGGCAGCTCCAGTGCCTACGCCGCCGCCAAGGCCGGTGAGCAGAATCACCAGTTCAGTGTCTTTGAGGAGTTGTTGAGTCAATTTGTTCAGTCCTCTCATCCGTTGTTCTGCCAGTGGGGGGAGGGCAGCACAACCCATGTCGTCAAGAGCGTGCCCCAAGCGGAGAACATGAATGGTATCGCCGGTCTTGAAACTGCTGTCGTCGGCATCAATGAGGGCCAGATGGGCTCCCATCCCACATCGCTCGTAGGCTTGGTGTGCCCATGAACAACCAATCCCCCCGACTCCAGCAATCAAGATGTTGGAGGGGTCCATGCTCGGCAATGGCCGAAGCATCTCCTTGAACTTTGGTGTGCTTGGCGTTGGACTTTAATCTACGTAGCGGAGGTAGCGGCGCCTTGCATCCCTCGCCCAAGCATTGTCTGGCTCAAGGGCGAGCACTCGGTCATAATACGTGATGGCATTTTCAAATTCAGAGAGGTATCTGCCGTAAAGGTGGCCAAGATTAGAGAGGACTGGAATACATTCCTCATCTCCTTTGAGCATCCCAAGAAGAATTTTTTCAGCAGCTCCAAGTGCCCCCTTAATCATCAACTCTTCAGCCTCATCCAGCATCTCGAGTTGCTTGTCAGAGAGATTGTAGGTGTTGTCGAATGTGTGATTTCCCATGGGTCTCATCCCCTCCGAACGAGCCGTACTCCATCAAACCTCCTCCGGGCCAAACCTGCGAAAATAAGCAAAGGGGGCCTGTTGTTCATTTTTTGTCACCAAACGCTACACTGCGCCGCAATTTTTGTGGCGTTTTGCTGACAATGTTTAAGGAGTCCATACGAGTCGGAAACATGTAAGGGTGAGGCTATGCTCAAAACTACACGAACGTCCCGAACTTCGCTGTTGGTCTTGGTTGGGCTTCTGCTGGTCATTCCAGCACTCGCATCATCCTACCACGGGGGCATTGGCGGCCCTCAGTCTCATCAGGGCTCCACCGGCGCTGTTGAAATTGATGACGTTGCCAAATCTGGCTGCCTCTGCCACAACGAAGTTGCTGATAATTCCGTTCAAATCATCCTTGATGATGTCCCCTACGGATGGATTGCAGGTGAAACATACACGCTCCGCCTTCAGTTGATTGGTGGGCCTGAGGCAACAGGTGTTTACACTGCAGGATTCTCGATGCGAGTTTCTCTTGGTTCTTTGACCGGAGATGATGTCCAAAACTGGGAAATTGATGGCGCCGTGGATGAACAAACATTGACTCACACAGAAGCCTCGGCCGCAACCAGCGACCGTTCTTGGACGTTTGATTGGGTAGCGCCTACCGAGGCCGATGCCGGAGTTGCAACCTTCTGGATTTCAGGCAACTCGGTCAACGGAGACCAGGGTCCTGGTGTTGAAGACCGATGGAATCAACTTCAATTCGCTCTGACCGAAGGCGACGATGCATCAGCATCTCTTGGTACACGAACGCTCTTTGCCGGTGACGGCAATGTCAGCCCTCCAGAACCCGACCATCACGGTGTTGACCTTCACCACATGGGTGCTAAGCTCCGTGCCCACTGGCTAGGATTGCTTGGATTTGGCGCAGTTATTGGAGTCATCGTCTTCGCAGGGCTCCTCCTTCGCTATGGATTCTCAACGTCTTACAAAGGCCGAAGCAACCAACTCAGGTTGCGCTACAAACTCAACCGAAGAGGTGACCAGTGATGGACGACATAATCACAAATTTGTTGCGTGGAGTCGCAGACGGCTCTGTTTCTGTAGACGATGCACGAACTGCATTGGAAGACGTGAACTTGACCGAAGACCAAATGACCTCCGCTATCGACCACGGGGTTTTCAATTTGGCAGAGTCAGGTACTATCGTCAGTGCCTCTCTAGCGCCTTCCGGAGGCTCTTACCTCACCATGTTCTTCTTGGGATGGGGTCTGTTTTGGATATGCTACTGGAGTTTCTCGATGATATACGGTCTTGCAAAGGGCTGGGATCAACAACAACTTTCATTCCACCTCGCCATGACCTTCACCACCCTCATCATGGTTGGTGTAATTTATCTCAAATTCGTTTTGCCTGATACCATCATCGTGAAACATTCTCAGAACAAGTTCGTTCCTGAGCACATGAAAGACTGGCGGGAGTACAAGTGGTGATGAAACATGGCGCGTGAATACGAACTCAAACCAGCACCGAGTGAAGGTGGAGCAGGCCTTGCGGATGCTGCAACGACCATTAATCGCCGTCAATTCCTACGCTACGGTTTCAATACTGCGGCAGGTGTCCTCACTGCATCCTTAGGCATGCTTGGCTTTGCAGCCATTTTACTGCCTCCGGGTGGCGCTGGTGGTGGAGATTTGGCCGTTAAGTTCTGGGCAAAAGGTCGTGAAGACTCTGCTTGGTACGGTGCTCAACATCTTCAATCGATGACCAAGAGTTCCTTCGTGGATGAGGCAGCCTCTTCCTCAACAAAAACAGCCGGTGCATCTGGCGTTTGGAACGGAGTTCCTGTCGTCGTCATGTACGTTGAGCACTCGAAGTATGGTGGCACCCCCGAATCCAACGGAAAAGCTCGCTTCCAGTTCACTGAAGGCATTGATGAAACTGGAAAATATGTAGGTCACTTTGATGACCTGGCTGAAGCCGATCCTCGTTTGATGCCGAGTGAAGACCTTGTTATGGTGTTTGGTCGTTGTACTCACTTGTGTTGCATCCCCGGTTGGCAACTCGTTTCGAACTCTTACACTGAGGATTCATGGACTCCTGGCGGCGGAGATGACGGTGGAACCAAACTGTTCTGCATCTGCCACTCCTCCCGTTTTGACCCGACCGTCCTTGAAATGAACACAAACCGTAACCGTTCCAACGGTGCAACATTCAACTATGCTGGAATCCGTCGCTCAGGCGGACCCGCACCCGTGGGCCTTCCCATTATCCCAATACAGTTGAATGGCGATGTTCTTGAAGGTCTTACTGATTATGTGGATTGGTACACATACTGTGACTGAGGTGATATGATGACTACAATGTTCTGGATTCTTTGGTTCTTTATCGCCTTCTTGGTGGTTCTCGTTGCGTTCACCCTGCGCAAAGAAAACCAAGATATGCCTCGCCGTGACATTCTACGTGCTGTAGAATCGACAGGCAAGATGGGTGTTGCCGAACGGTCGTTTTTGTGGGTCTTTTCATGGCTTGATACTCGTTTCCGTCTTCAAGACTACTGGAACATGTCCAAAGGCGCTTACTACAACATGCATCGCCAGATGCCGCTAACCCACGCTGAAAAGTACAAATTGCGCATTATTTGGTATTGGTATCCTCTTTACTGCCTTGGGGGAATCTCTTTCCTTTCATTCATTATTCTCGTTATTACCGGAACCGTCCTTGGAATTTACTACGTTCCAGGTGGAGAAGGAGATCCATCACCTGCTTATGCGAGCATGGAATACATCATGACACAACTTCCATTTGGATACATTCTACGAGCCGTCCACCACTGGACGACCCACTTTATGGTTGCAAGTGTCTTTTTGCACATGTGCCGCGTATACTTCACTGGCGCATACCGCAACCCTCGAGAGCTTAACTGGCTCATCGGTGTCGCCTTGATGGCTCTCACCATTGTATTCGGGTATTCTGGATACCTTTTGCCTTGGGACAGTCTCGCATACGGTGCTGCAATCATCGGAATCAATTTGGCGAATTCAAGTCCGCTGGTAGGGAAGTACGTAGCAACCTTGTTGTTTTCAGGTTCAGAGTTAACTCCACTGACTGTTACACGTATGTATTTCATCCACGTGTTCATCCTACCGGTTATTGTTACAACACTCATCATCATACATTTGTTTATTGTCTGGGTACAAGGCATTGCGGAGCCGCATTGATACGGAGTGAGAAATATGGGATTAATCGATAATTTTGGCAGAGTTGCCTCCATGTACATGGAGGAAAAGCAACACCTTCAGGAAGCTGAAGAGAAGCGTAAGCGAACACGAACAGGGCATGGATTCTGGCCCCACGAAGTACTACGTGACAGTATCATTTTCGCTTCAATGCTTGCGATCCTTCTGTTCTATGCGTGGCTGATTCCACCGCCACTTCACGGTGCAGCAGACCCCTACGCACAAGCGGGCTTCGTTTTCCCTGACTGGTATGTTTTGTTTTCATACGGTTACCTGCGATGGGGAGAATATTTGCCCCAATTCGTCGTCCCAACTGGCTTCATAGGCGAAATCGTTGGCCAACCCATGTTCCCTTGGAACGCCGCATGGTGGGGTGCTGCACTTACTGGAATCCCAGTCGGTATCCTCGCTCTTCCTCCTTTCCTCGGTGGCCGAGAAAAGCGACCTGTGGAAGACCCTTGGTTCGCCGCTGCTGGAGCAGTCTATCTCGCTCACATTTGGTTCATCTCTGTGTTTTCGATTAACATCTTCTTGGAACTTTACGGAAAGAACAGGTCGGATTTCTGTAAACTTGATTCACACGGAGATTTACTGTGTGGTTATCGGGAACCTTGGATTGCAGAAGTATTCAATTCAATTCCCTGGGTGATGACTGGAGTATTGATGTGGATTGTAATCTACTTCGTAGGACGAGGACTCCTTGTCCGTGCATGGGGTACGAGCTTCAACGTGGCTAAGAGCCGCCAACTTTTGGTCGGCGCTCTAATTATCTCCACTGCAGCAACCGTTGCTACCTTTGACACCTATGATGATGGGTTTTGGGATGCAAAGGGCCTGTTGACCATCAAAGATTACGGAGAACTCGAAGACATGCGTACACAACCTGTCGATGTTCATGTTCATGAGACCAACGAATTCACAGACGACCGAGGTTGGTCAGAATCTGGAGTCGTTCCGACGACGGCATTCCTTGATTGGAACATATATCAGCCTGCGAGATATATTATTACAGACTTTGCCGATGCGAATGGTCATCAAGATGCTGCTAATGGAATCAATGCTGCATCCGGCTCTCAGACCTTCAATGGAGGCGAAGGCTGGAGCGTCAGCGGTACATTTGATGTTACTGAAGATACAAGTTACTTCCCGAAGGGCCACCCTGAGGAATTCAAGTCGCTAACTTCGGACTTCTCATGTGAATACCGATCGAGTGAGCGAAAAATTAACGATATTTCAACACAAAGTATGGTGACTACTACTCTCGTAGTGACCAACGCTGCCGGTTCAGACGTTGTATCCTTCTCCAACTGTGAAGGGGCGACGACCGAACTGACTGTTGGTACATACTCCTATACCTATGATGTCGCAGTTAGTGGAGCCCTCGCTCTTAATGACAGCATTACTACCGAAACCAGTTTCACCATGAAGTCATTCCAACCTCTACTTGTTTGGGACGAAAACGCTCCTGCTGGTCTGGCAGGTCATACTGTGAACCTTTCCAGCGCTGAAGAAATGGCTCTTGGAGGTTCAGCGTTCTCATCGATTGAAAACCCAACCTACCACACCAACCCTAAGTCGTTGGATGCTAAACTAACCTATGCAATGTTCATTCCTTGTATTACCTTTGGAGCCCTCGTCTTCGTACTGCTACGATACATGGCTCGTGGCTATGAGTTTGAGATGAACAAGTGCTACGGCTGTGACCTTTGTGACGATGCCTGTCCAGTTCGTCTGTTCAACGGTGGAGATAAGTTGAACATCATCTACAACACGTGGAACAACGAAGATGACGGTGTACCAATGTACTCCTGTCTTACTTGCTCAGCATGTACCAATGCTTGTCCACAACTTGTTGACTACGACTCCTACGTCGATATTCGCCGAAGCCTCATCGTTGGTGGGCCACAAGCAGAGATACCTCACACAGTACTCCAGGCAGTTCTCTCCGCAGAAGCCGATGAAGCAGCAGATGTGGAATTCATTGCAACCGAAGACTACCCTATTACGTCCAACATTGGTTACTACCCCGGTTGTGTTGACTACCTTGACCAAGAAATGGTGTTCTCGCATGTTAACGAAGGCACCATGAATTTGGGAGACTCAACAACAGCAGCCTTTACCCTCTTCGAGGAGATGGGAACCGATGTGTCCTACTTGGGCCGTGATTTCCTCAAGTGCTGTGGTCACGACCAAAAGTGGCAAGGGCTTGATGAAGTCTTTGAGAAGCTCAAGGCATACAACCAACGCAAGATCCACGAATCTGGTATTGATACACTCGTTTCATCCTGCGCAGAATGTTTCAGAACATTTGCTCGCGACTACGAGTTGGAAGATGTCAAAGTCATGCACACCACTGAATTCCTCATTGAACAAGGATTCGATATGAATCTGAAGTCCGAAGAAACCACGGTGACATACCACGACCCATGCCGTCTTGGCCGTCAAATGGGAATCTACGATGAACCTCGTGACCTCATCAACGCCGTCGAAGGTGTCGAGATTGTTGAGATGGAGCACCATGGAGAAGATGCAATGTGCTGCGGCGTATCCAGTATGATGTCCTGCAATGAAGACGCTCGTTCCCTGCGTGTCTCTCGTATGGAAGAAGTCCGTGCAACGGGCGCTGAAACAATGCTTACCTCATGCCCTAAGTGTGTCTCTCACTTTGAGTGTCTCAAGTTTGAAGGCGATGAAGCCTACGAAGACATTGAAATCCTCGACGTCGTTTCATTCCTGGCCCGACAAGTCAACCAAAAGAAGGCGCAAGCAGTTGAGTCCGTTGTTGGCGAAACTGCTGAAGCCTGAATCCAGTGAAAAATGATGTCGTGAGTACCCTTCGGGGTGCACGTGGTTTATGACAGCCTTAACTGTCAGACTCGGCTTCTTCATCTTCGTTCATACCTACGATTTCGTAGTTTGACGGGAAGAGCGCAACAATGATACCTGCAAGAAGAGATAGGAATCCCCAAGTGAAGTTCTGATAGTAGATCAGTAGTTCAAGGGAAAGAGCCACTAAGAAAAGCCCTCCAAGGTTTGAGGTCCAAACGAGTGTCTTGAATGTGGACAGGCTCACTCCAGTGGTGCCCGGGTTACGGTAGGGTCCGAATTCTCCTCCGAATCGTTGAGCTGACGGGTCTTTTCCTTTCTTCGACATACTATCCTACCTCATCGGTCAATCATGGTGATTGCGTCTGTTGGACATGCAAGCACACACAGCCTGCAACCCGTGCAGGAGTCTCGAATAATTTTTGCCTTGCGATTGCTTTCAACTGAAAGCAGCGGGCTTTTAACATCAACAAAATAGAGTTCAATCGCATCATCATCGCATACGATGGTGCATTGGTCACAACCGATACACTTCCGTTCCTCAACAAAGGCGACGGTAGTCTCACCACCTTTTGTATTCGCTCGTTGCTCACCACGTTGGCGATTGAGGGCCGTGCGGATTCGCATGGCCTCCTCTTCTCGCCGGCGACGCAACTCATCAGGGCTGGTCATGTTGTCACCACCGTTGGAGGTTCCCCTTCAAACTTGGCAACGGTCAAGTTGACCAATACATCTCCAAAGCAATAGAATGCTCCAACAAGAAGAGGGGGATTCCAAGCGGTCAGTCCCGTCCATGGGACCTCTGTAGCCCATGTCCAGTTTTGCAAGTAGGTTCCAAGCAGTTCCATCGCAAGAGCCGCCCAGGCCATTGCAGCGTAAAGCCGAGGCTGGGGCCCCCATTGCGTGAAGCCAAGGACAAGCAGGAGAAGGAAGATTCCTGATGTGTCTCCTCCCGTCCATAAACCATACAGGACCATCGGGACGAAAGGTAACAAAAGTGGCATGGCCCAAGATACATTCATCTGAAGTGCTGCCCGCCTCCCGAGGTCAAAAAGAAAATAATGCCCCGCCGGGACAAAAAATGGCATGAGGTCGCGCTGGTATTCATACACGAGCCAAACTTCTGAGAAAAACAACTCCATCGGTGTGGCAATAGCGACTACGGTAAGCATTTCAATTCGCTCTTTTCGGTCAGTGGAGAAATAAATCCTCCCGAAAAGAGCCCAACACCAGATGTTAACTGGCCATTCAGCCAAGGAGTCTGGGAGGAGGCCTCCGAGAGCCGTGGCGGAAATCCATAGGCCAATCGCAATGGTCCCAACGTACCAAAGCGAGCGGTTCATGGTGTAGGGGATGAGGTTCTCCATTTCAGTTTGACCGCTCAATATGGTGCTCAATCTTGACACCGTTCTTGACCATCAAAGAAAGCGCTCTGTCCAGAAACGCAGGGGGTAATTCTTCTGGTGAAAAGACTCCTGAGGGTAGAATCTCATCGTTTTCGCACAACGTGAGGGCTGTTGCTAGAGTGACAAGACCTGTTGTTCGGGCCATAGATGAATCGCCTTTGGACCCGCTGTCCTCAATCCGCCAAATGAAACGTTGAGTCTCATTTTCTGCCTTAACCTCCATCCAGGTGAATTCATCTCTCGTTTTGTCAAGTGTCCAGGAGTCCAACAGTGCATCAAGGTCTAATTCTCCAGCATCTCGCTCGTCAATATAGCGCTGGATGTGTCCAGGCCAACGGACGGTATATTCTGACATATCCTCTGCTTTCATTGTAAAAAGAAGGGATCGGAGTCCGTCTGAAAGGAAGGCTTCCATTGTTCCCTTTCCGCCAACTTCAATGAGATGCCGTTCTTCAAGCGCAGGGAGCGTTGCTACCTCTGAGTTTCTGACAATCCTTGCAGGGCGAGTATATTCTGCAATCACATCGGCAGGGGAAAACGGCGCCATATAGGACCAGTCATCATCAGGTTGAGACGGATTACCACCAACACGAATTTCCGCATTTGTGAAGGTTCCAAGTTTTGCCTGTGCTTCGGCGAGTAACATATTCGAAAGTCCAGGGGCAATACCAACATCCCATACGACGGTGGCGTTTGAGGCGATGGCGAGCTCTTGTAGCCGGTCGGGAGTTTCTTCCGCAAAAGAAAGGTCGACAACAGTCCTGCCAAGGCGAACAAGTATCTCTGTACATTCTCCGCCAATATTACCGGGCAACATGTTCACTACCAAACCATCTGGCAGTTGGTGAAGTCTTTGGCTAATGTCTCCAAGGTGCATAATGATGCCTTTCGTTGAGTTTGGCTTAATGTCGTAAACGTGAACTTCGTGTCCTGCCTCAACCAAATGCCGAACAACATATGCTCCAACTAAACCGCTTCCGAGGCAATGCAATATTGTCATTTGAGTTCACCGTTCAATGTTTGACTCTGCACCCATGGCGAGCATGCTCAGTTCTGCGAGGAGTGCATGCCAACCGTGTGCGTGTTCCCCGTACATGTGACCGGAGTTTGAGTAATCCTCAAACCGTGCGCTTGGAGAATTAAGGTTATCCATGTCCGATTTTTTAGGATTGATTCTGTAAAACCATGCAGCGGCCTCACCGTCAACAAGGTACACAACGGGTTCAACGGGTTCGCCTTCTTCGGTAAGCATCGAGGTGGGGATTCCTTCTTGGATGAGGTAATTATCCACTGCGGCTCCTCCTTTTGCATAACGAAGTTTGTTGATTTTGCGATTGGAGAGATTTAGTATTGCGTCTCCTGATGTCAATATCATGATTCCCAATCCATAGGTGCCGCGGTCGTTCTTCATGACTACCGCAGGTTTTCTTTCGATTCCTAAGGCATCGTATCGTGATTGGATGTTTGCAATAAATGCATCAATCTCGCCAGCGAGTTTCGTACGGCATCCAACTTCAGTTAGGCATTTATCCTCCGAAACAAACCATTCTGGCATCAGGTGCCACGGGTCAATTTCAAGAATCTCTCCGATTTCATTGACGTACCCCTGCAAGCAAGCATAATGCTCGGATTTTCTTCGCTGGTGCCACCCCATCTCGGCAGGAGGAGATACATTAGGTGCGGTAAGTCCGGGAAGTTTGCCGTTCGTGAGGTCGTTATTCAAGAGAATGAGGTCAGGCTTTCCTCCTTCTATCGTTAAATCATCATCTCCGTTTAGAATCACTTGGTCAAGGCTTAGTGGGCCAGATATTCCCATGAGGGAGCCGAGATCCTCAAGTTCTGGTGAACCAATTGTACATTTGAATCCGGCCATCTGGATCAATCGCTGAATTGTTGCAATGTTTTCAATATACCCTTGGTTCCGAGTATGGCTTTCAGGATAAATGTGTACCCACTTGCAATTTGGTTGTGTTCGCATGATGTGAGTTTTGAAGAGACTCGAAAGGACATCTAAGTCGTTCTCTGCCACGTTGTTGAATCCTGCAGGAAAATGGTTCGCATCAACTACACCGACTTTCCAGCCAGCGTCTCGGATGTCAACGCTTCCGTAGATTGGAATCGGTACTTCTTTTCGTTTTTTTGCCATCCAATCCGTAATTAATTCACGTTTGGATTCCAGTAGGGTGGTTAATTCGTGTACGTGTGTCATGGCAAAACCTCGGTGAGTAGGGTGCGGATATCTCCGCCCTTCTTGACTCTTCCACCATCCAAAAGGTGCATGGACTCGAATAGTCCAAGTCCTAGAGCCAATTCAGACTGTCCTTTGAATATTGGAGAGAGGCTCTCATATTTTGCAACAAGTTGCTCTGTTTCAGATGAAAAATCATCAAGGAAGGTCTGCAACATCGTAGGGGATGTTGCTCTCCCTGCAGGCATTTTTGGCCGTCTAACAATTTCTTTGGGTAGTCCAGTGAGGTCGGCAGCTTCCCGAAGAGCAGCTTTTTCTTCCAAATTCGATGGCAGTCTCCAATCCATTGGCAGGCGGTTTGCAGCCTTGAGATGAGGTGTTCCGAGGAAAGGAACACGAACTTCAAGGGAGTGAGCCATGGAATGTCGGTCAACTAGACGCAATTGAAAATTACTGAGTTGCCCGTGGTCCAATTCAAACTGGAGGAAGGTATCCAGGTTTTTTGCTTGTTCTTCAGGTCTTTGATGGGGTGAGAGCCATCCCTCTTCCCTCTCAAGGGGCCCGTTTTCAAGTGTAGCTTGGGTAGAATGGGGGAGTGATTGAAGACGTTGGCGTAGAAGACCTGCGTGCTGTGTGAGGTCTCTGTACCGAGGATAACCCGCATGCAATTCATCGGCGCCCTGCCCACAAAGTCCAACTTTGACCTTTTTCGCCATCGTTTCAAAGAGAGGTTGGAAGAACAGAACCGTTACGTCAAGATCTTCGCCGTGCCAGATCAAGTTTGGAAGAGCTCGCTCAAACGCATCGGGTTCGAGAATGTGCTGATGATGGCGGAGGTCAAAATGCGAAGCGACAAGTTCTGCCGCTTTCCAATCAGCATTTTCCTCGCTTTCAGCCACTGTCCAACACTCCGGGACGGGTTGCTCGGCCCGAGAGGCTGCTTCTTGAGCGACCGCAGCCACGAGGCTTGAATCAAGTCCTCCCGACAAGACGATTCCGACTGGAACATCAGCCATCAATCGTTGTTGGACGCTGGAGACAAACGAATCAAGAAGAACCGGGGCTTGGGTTCTTGGATTCCATTCAGATTCTGGTTGTACCAGTTGATGTTTAATGACCGCTCTTCCAGACATGAACGCATTTCCATGTTCGTTTAGTTCCCATGTTTCCACGGTCCCAGGTTGTACTTGAGTCACACCTTTGAGTAGCGTAGTGGCGTCAAGTGGGTATTCCCAAACCATTCGCGCAGCAAGTGCAATATCATCCAGTTCGGGAACATGACGTTCATCAGCCCGTAGCGCTTTCACTTCACTAGCAAACAGGAGTGTTCCTTCCACTTCGGTTTTTACCATCGGTTTGATACCGAGCGAATCTCTTGCGAGAATGAGTTGTTTGTTTTGGGCGTCCCATAGTGCGATTGAAAACATTCCATCGAGCTCTTTCAACCACGACGCGTGGTCGTTGGCGCTCGGCACAAGTTGGTTCGTTGCAAGGAACTGGTCGTGCAGTGCAAGAATAACCTCGCTATCTCCAGATGTCGAGAAGGGATACTGGTTAAGTTTAGTGCGAAGTTTTCGATGATTGTAGATCTCTCCGTTCACGATGAGTGTACGCTCATTTGAACCATGGATTGGCTGTTGGCTACCGTGAACATCAACGATTGCCAATCGTGTGTGACCGAAGGCAACATTGTCGTCCGACCAAACATTTTGCCCGTCAGGACCCCGATGAAGTTGAAGTTGATTCATTCGTCTAACAACGGCGATATCGGGGTTGCCTAGCATCCCACCAATACCGCACATGTATTGCGGTCACTGACTTTCCTTTTCAAGGAATGTTCAATCCTTGGTTGAAAAAATCACCAAAGTGGGTAACGGACCATTGTGATGGCAAGGAAAAGAATTGCAAGTCCAAAACCGACGTAGTACGCAATTTGGGGCGGGTCATTATGTTGGGACTCATCTGACATGGGCTCTCCTCGGTTGAAACCAAGAATGCCCCCCATTTGAATATGTTGAGCAAAATCTATGCTATTGATTGCTAATCTACAACATCACTTGGGCAAAGGGTTCCAACAAAAGAATCAATGCAAGCGGTATGAGGAGCATGGTGGCGTTGTCGTCGATGTAACGCAACCGTGGCCATTCAGCAATCATGCAAACCGGAGCAAGAAGCAATGCAATCCATACCGGAGTGCCGAATTGCAGGGAACAGACGAGCCATATTGCAAGGATAACACCCGTTGATGCCAGCATCACTTGCTGCGTACCAATCCCCTTTCGTCGTAGTTCCCCCATGAGAGGATCTCCAAAAGCCAGTGAGACAATCAATGGATAGGCATAGGCTTCATGCGGGACCAATAACAACACCATTCCGATGCTGAAAGCACCCCATGCAAGAGCAGATACTTGATTTGCTTCATAATCACGTTGTCCAAAAATAGTGATTCCATATCGCAACCGGATACTTTCCGCAACAAGGGCAAACAAAACAACAGCTGCAACGATTTGGTTCAACTCCATGCTAACTTTAGCGGCCACATCTTCTCCAAGGCCAAAGTAGAGGAGTGGTATCCCAGCCATGCTTACATGGATCACCCTACGGAGAATATGACCCTTCATTCCCCCAACCGAGGTATCAACTGGATTTGTTAGTTCAACTTGATCGCTCATCATTGTCCCCTAACAGGATAGTCAATGCGTTCTCAATATCAATTGTCCCCTTTGTGAGAAGGTCAAGACATTCATTGTAAGATGGATGGGTTACGAGCCGGCGTTCATGGCTTGCGAGCAACCGCTCCCTCATTCGTGCCCGAGTGGCACGCCCAGATGCTTCAAGTTGAAGCAAGAGGTCTGAGGCCGCATCAATTCCGATTCCATGAAGGCCCGATGTCAGTAAGACAGGCGGGGCTTCACGCTGTCCTAGATTGAAGGACTCTTGGAGTTCAGATGCATGCTTTTGCGCCCCATCAAGGTCCGCTTTATTGACGAGCACAGCGTCTGCCAATTCGAGTAAGCCAGCTTTTTCGGCTTGAATTCCATCTCCTCTGGCTGGCCCTTCTACCACGATGATGCGGTCCGCTACTGCCGCACATCTCAATTCGGACTGCCCCGAACCTACCGTCTCAATGAGTACTCTATTCCAGCCACAAGCATGGAGAAACGAAGCCATATCTTCAACGATCAAAGGTACGCTACCTGATGCTGCTCTCGTTGCGATTGACCGAACATACACGAGGTCTTTGATTTCCGGGTCGTCTACTGAAGTCATTCGTACTCGGTCACCAAGTAATGCACCTCCAGTTCGGGGTGAACTCGGGTCAACTGCTAACAAGGCGAGTTGATGTCCCTGTTTTGCCCATTGGGTCATCAATGCGTCGACCAGTACAGATTTCCCAACCCCCGGAGCTCCGGTAATGGCCATTGTATTCCATGTTGATTTGTCGGTTTTTATCACTGAGGTTATTCCAGCGTCATCAAGAGTAAATGTGCCGTTTTCAATGGCAGATAAGACACGGGCAAGGGCTCGGCGTTCGCCGTTGAGCGCACGAGCAACTTCATCTTGCATGTGAGGTCACCTCATGCCTTGGATTCCCAATGCCAGTCGTTTCCTTGGCCTACTCCAGCATCGTTCATGCCGTTCGCATGTTGTATGAATTCAAGGATTTCAGAAGTTGGCGTACCGGGTCCAAAAATTGCTTTGATGCCTGCGCTGAAAAGTTCTGGTCGGTCTTCATGAGGAATGATTCCTCCACCAAAGACGATAACATCCTCAAGGCCTTCATTCACCAACAATTCGCACACTTTTGGAAAGAGATGGCTATGGGCTCCGGAAAGAGATGAAAGCCCTAAAAATCGAGCATCTTCATCACGCACGGTCTCGACAATTTGTTGTGCGGTCCGACGAAGCCCAGTGTAAATCACTTCGTGGCCAGCATCACGAAGGGTACGGGCGACAACCTTGGCTCCGCGGTCATGACCGTCCAAGCCAGGTTTGGCGACAACAATGCGTAGCGGTTGGGCCATGAACTGAGGAACAGGCGCCTCCCTATCAACACACCCCTTGGAGGGAACTTGAATCCGGGCTCAACCGCCGTTTTCACGGATTTACAAGAGCAACGCATAAGGGCGGCGTTTTCATCCATCCGAAGGGGGAAGTCCATGTCAAGTACAGAAGACCGTCTAAAAGACCTCAGAAATCGGAAGTCTCGCAGTGAGGCCGGAGGAGGTCAAGCGCGGGTCGAAGCCCAACACAATCGCGGAAAAATGACTGCTCGTGAGCGTCTTGAAATGCTTCTTGATGATGGAAGTTTTCAAGAAATCGATGCGTTGGTTGAACATCGGTGTCGTGATTTCAACATGGATAAGAACGTGATTCCAGGAGATGGAGTCGTTACCGGACACGGCATGATTAACGGTAGAGAAGTATTTGCTTTCGCTCAGGACTTTACTGTTTACGGAGGTTCCCTGGGTGAAATGCACGGGCTGAAAATCTGCAAAGTCCTTGATATGGCGCTCAAAACAGGGCGACCGGTTATCGGAATGAACGATTCTGGCGGGGCGCGAATTCAAGAAGGGGTTGCTTCGCTTGGTTCGTATGCGGAAATTTTCTTCAGAAATGTTAGAGCATCCGGTGTGGTCCCACAGATCTCTGTAATCATGGGTCCGTGTGCAGGTGGTGCAGTGTATTCTCCAGCCATTACCGACTTTGTCATTATGGTTGACCAAACCGCTCACATGTTTATCACCGGGCCGGAAGTCATCAAAACAGTCACCAACGAAGTCGTGTCCTTTGAGGATCTCGGGGGCGCTTCCACCCACGGTTCAAAATCAGGCGTGTCTCACTTCACTGCCTCCGACGATGAAGATGCCATTGCCATGGCTCGGGACTTGTGTGACCTGCTGCCTCAAAACAACCTTGAGCGCCCGCCTATCAAGAAAACCAACGACTCAAGAGACCGTTTGTGCGATGCTCTTGACAGTATCATTCCCGAAGATTCTTCGAAACCCTACAATGTCGTTGATGTGATTACTGAAGTCCTCGACGACGGCGGATTCATGGAAGTTCAATCCGAATGGGCGCGGAACATCGTCATTGGATTTGGTCACCTGGACGGCAATACGGTTGGTATCGTTGCTAATCAGCCGCAAGTTTTGGCAGGATGTCTTGACATTGATGCGAGTGATAAAGCCGCTAGGTTTGTACGGTTCTGTGATGCATTTAACATTCCCATCCTCACCTTTGAGGACGTTCCAGGGTTCTTGCCGGGGACCAATCAAGAATGGGGTGGGATCATCCGTCACGGAGCAAAACTTCTCTATGCTTTTGCAGAAGCCACTGTTCCAAAATTGACGGTCATCCTCCGCAAAGCCTACGGCGGTGCATACGATGTTATGTCAAGCAAACATATTCGGGGAGACTACAACGTGGCTTGGCCCAGTGCAGAGTTGGCAGTGATGGGTGCTGATGGTGCTGTTGAAATTATCCACCGTCGCCGTATTGCTCATGCACGAAATCCCGAGCAAGAGCGAGAACGCTTGACTGAAGATTTCAAAGATACCTTTGCTAATCCATACAAGGCAGCAGCACTCGGTTACCTGGATGACGTCATTGAACCGAACCAAACGCGTCAACGCCTATGCAGGGCACTTGCTATGCTCAAGGATAAAGAAGAACTTCGTCCTGCTCGTAAGCACGGAAATATTCCTTTGTGAGGTGAACGAATGGCTGGAAAGGATGACGAATTAAGAATGGCAGCCATCGCTGCCGTCCTTGCAGCTACTCGCCAACAAGGCGAAGACCCGGCTGAAGTAGCCCGCCGTCCAGGCAAGGCTTGGTCACAAGATCACCGACGAATGGTCACTGGTCGTTCTTCGCTTATGCATGCACGAAGTCAACGCTCACCATGGAGGTAATCACATGTCAGAATCACGAAAAGTCATTGTCAACGGAACAGAATATGTAGTTGAACTCGAGGGTGAGGGCACGTCTTGGAAGGCAACAGTGGAGGGTAAAACTTACGATATCGAAATGCCCGATGCCCCCCCTGCTCCCAAACAACGCCGTTCCGGCGGAGGAAAGAAGAAGAAGTCAGGGACAGTTTCTGCCAACATACCAGGTAAAGTGGTTACCGTAGAAGTTTCTGTAGGCGACGAAGTCACAGAAGGACAAGTTATTCTCATTCTTGAAGCCATGAAAATGCAAAATGAAATTCAAGCCCCAGTCACAGGAACAGTCATTTCGGTTCATTGTGATGAAGGGGAGGCTATTGAGGCAAATGTGCCTCTCGTTGTGATTGAGCCTGTCCCTGAGCCCGAAACAGAAGAATGATTCTTTTCGCTGGAACGAGGCAAGAGTTAATCAAGCATAGAAGGGGTGTCTTAGTTATGCCCAACAAACCCGTGTGTGATTTACCTGGATGCGGAGAAGAGGGGACGGTAGTTTCTCGGCTTTCGCCTGAAGGTTATCTCGTTGCAACGGGAAAGAAGGCGTACTCATTTCGTGAAGCCTACAGACGATTCCATTACTGTTCAGGGCATCATGATGAACTAATGGGAGGCGTTTGGTCTCGCGTTCGCAAGCCCGATGACAAAAAGGACGGCCATGTTGCTCCAACAGCAATTTGAGGACCTTGTCGTAGTAGTGCTGATATACTGCGCAGTTTTGGTCAATACATGCGCCAGCCTACTCAATCCCAATCATCTCCCACTGTAGCCAGTCTGCTTTCCTTGATGCTCATTTTTGGAATGTTGATGGGAGTTGTGGCCCCATCTGCCCAGGCCGTTGGTCCGAACCAAAATGACCTGAACTCCAGCGGTGACCTGCCGGATAATACTTCGGTCAGTGTCACCAACTACATTTTCTCCAGTACATTCAGTGGTAGCGGAGAATTGGATATTGGCGATGATAATGACTACTTGCGGGTTGCTTTGACTTCTACACAAGGCCTCTATGCGTCACTTTCCTTCCCAGCAACCACCACTTATGCCAACGGCACAACGGTGTCAAATGATTTCGACCTGGTCTTTTACGATGCGAACCAAACTTACATGGATGATTCTTTTATGAATAATCCCGAAACTCTCACTACCAACACCACCATCCCTCATGGAGGGATGGTCTACATCCAAATTGCGCGATATGCTGGAACTGGGACATGGAGCCTCTCTCTCTCCAAATTTACTGTTTCCACCAGTACCGGCGGCGGCGGAGGCGCCTCAGTGACGAACTGTACAGGAAATGCGAGCACGAACCCTGACATCCTAGAACCAAACGACACCACCGCCACAGCAACTTCTGCTTCC
>JABJFP010000124.1 GCA_018662715.1 Methanobacteriota archaeon
AGGACACATCATGGTTAGTTCCCTTGTTTGAGAAAAATAGTAAATGTGCGCCTCGGGGTGGATTCACTTATTTTGAAAGGAAAGAAGATGATTCGGAACGCAAATCTTCAACACATTCATCAATTATTTGTCCCAAGGATGGTGAAATCATTGTTGAAGTGGCATTGAAACAAGATGGAAAAACCCCTCTCTCAATAGATAGCATGGAATTTTATTCTTTGGCCATCGGAGAGGTAGTACATGACGAAGATTCGGATTATGATGTAAATGAGCCAGGACTCATGCTCCCACCAGATTATACCTCGGGAAAGGTTCTGATGACTGTTGAGGATGCAGAAGCATGGATGGAAATGGACAATAAAATTAGAATGGAAGAGTACTCAAAAGAAAAGAAATAATCATAATCTCATTGAGAAAAACCCACCATTTATGTCGGGGGCCGTTATAGTCGTATACGAGCATAACGGTACCGATCAATATGGCCTTTAGCTATCTATGCATCCTCTTAATCAGTCCACAGTGAGTTGCAATCGACCTGTTCGTTCGTTTCACCTGTGGTGAGAAAATATCGAGAACTACAACGCCTAGTTGGTACTCGCAGGCAGGGAAGAGTGGTGCACATTGATTCGTAGAGCTCCGTTTGAATCTCGCATGTATCCGAATGTGAATTCCGCCTTGACCTCATTTCCTTCAGGTGACGTGAAAAAATAGTTCCCCATTACCAAAGCAGTTGATTCGTTAAGAATCGTACCTTGATTTTCAAAACGGACATTCGTCCAACCGTTGATGGCAAACCCGTTGTCTTCAGGGCATACTCCATTTGATGCAGTGAAATACGAAAGTGCTTCTTCGAAAGTAGGACGGAACTGTTGTTCTGCTGCCATGGTCGGTTTGAACAAGACTGGGCTGATCTGATATGCATACAATGTATCGATGTGATTTTTCGCCATCCCAACATAGTCCTCACCGGAACTGTGTGCTGCAGAAATAGCGACGATGCCATCTCCCCACGCTCGCTGGGCTTCCTCCACTTCAGTAGCAGTCACCATTGAATGACGCTTGAATCGGCACTTTATGAATCCGCGGGTGAGGGCGTTTCTGGACAGTTCGACTGGCCGACTCGTGTCGAAAAAAAGGCCGGAACTGGAATTGAAGCAAGACGCTTGTCAATGTAATCGATTACCTCATTGCCTGTGGAATTCAACACCGTCCGGCATTGGACTCCATGGTAAGACATCGCACCAGTGGCCAATTCTCCATGCTCGAGCTTGCGTCATTATTGAGCCCAGAAACAATGCACCTTGATGGCCGGTTGCTAAGACTTCATCCAAGGCCTCTTTACCGCGATTATCGAAACGAGCGGATTGGCGCACTCCTGTGGGCATGGCACGTCCGTTGGCATCTGCAGGCTCGCACAATTCCAAAACTGCTGAACCCGTTGCTGAATCGTATTCTTGCAGGAGTACGACTGCATCTGAAAAATCACTCTTGTGAAGTGTCCCGTTGTCGTTTCTCCAATTCCACCAGTGCGGACACCATGCTTTCCAATCACAAAATCCACCGCATGAAGAGTCTCCAATAGTGGGCTCCATTGGGAGCGGCGTTGGTACAGTTGCTTGCCATGCAGCATAGGCTTGTTCGAGGACGTTCTCTCCTTGCGCAGCCCACTTTGATGCATTCTGAGTGTACCATCCTTCAGTTCGGACATTTGGAGCGCTCGGATTGTTCGCAAGCAAGATATCTCGATACATTCGCAGTTGACGGTTTACATCGGTCTTGAGTTCGGTTTCCGGGGTGCGACCAGTTTTCAGATCAGCAACCAACCAACCAACCAATTCTCCTTCGTCATTGACATCTCCCATCAGCAAATCGAGACGGCCCATCAGGCGGCCATCGGAGGTTTTCAGTTCCCCTTCCACGGCAATCGCTAATTTTTGAATACGTCGCCATAGAGCCCCAGTAATCCTTTCCTGCTCAAGGCTACGCACACCTACGTGGTCAAGCAACATCATAATTGCACCGCGTTGATTTCTGACAGCCTCCTTCCACTTGTCTTCTTTCCATTGAGGGCGTCGAGGGGTCGCATGAAAGATCGCTTTCTCCTCTTCCCAACGCGTCTTGAGGACGTCCTCTGCAAATTCTGGCATCCAGCCACTTTCAGCGTCTTTGATGTGGGATATATCGTGAAGCAGTAGATCTTCAACCGAGGCGTGTACTGCTGTTCCGAGCGAGGCTGCCATTCCTGCTTTACGCGGCAAACCTTGACGGCTTAACCAGTACATACGGGGGCACGTTTCGTACCTGTTCCACGCAGATGGAGAGAGCATGTGTGGGCGGGGCTCAGAAGCCTGTTGCTCGGTCATATCGTTCGGTTGAGTTCAATCAACATGAAACCACCGCCAGTATCATTTCATGCAAAGTGTTGAAACCTAAGAGCGACAGCAACGAAACATGGAACGCCCAAGTGTGCGCTTGAATACAAAAATCGAAACTGAAAATGCAATGGTCGTTGCCTGTTTCCCAAGCATTGGGATGGTATCGAGCGTTGTCGCTCACTTTCTCATCGATCACCTTGACCTCGAGTTCGTCGGTGCTGTTGTCGACCCTCGACTGCCGGTCATCACACTCATTCAGGAAGGCGAACCTTTGCCTGTCATCCGTGCATACGCTGGAAAACCGCAATGCACAATCGAAGGATGCGATCAAGTGATTCTCTTGATGAGTGAACTGGTCATCCCTGAACCCCTCGTCAACGACATCGTATGGGCCATGTTTGAATGGTCACGAGAAAACAAAATTGTTCATGCTGTGGTCATTGATGCATTCGCAAAAGAAGGTATGAAAGGCAACCTCAACGGTGCTGAACCTACCATCGAATACGAAGACACTGAAGGCATCGATGTCGTCGGAATTGGTGCAAACCAAAAGGTTCGAGACATGCTGAAATCAATGGATATTACGCTGCTCAATCAAGGTGTCATCAAAGGCATTAACGCTGCGATTCTCAGTGAAGCACGTCGCCGTGGACTCGATTTGATGTCGATTATGGTTGAAGCCGACCCTCGTTGGCCTGATGCTCGTGCTGCTGCTACCCTAATTGAAACACTCAACAAGGTCCTACCGACCATTGACTTGCCGCATCAACCATTGCTCGAAGAGGCTGAATTCTTAGAAAGTCAAATCAAAGCCATGATGGAAGGTGCTGATACGAAAACTGAAGTCTCAACCAGCAACTCAATGTATGGATGATACTGCATTCATTCGCAACCATCCCAACACAAGTAAGCCGAGTCCAAGGACGAGGCTGATGCCACTGATTGCTGTCGGAAAGAGAAGGACTGCATCGTATGGCAAACTCAAAACATCGAGCAAAGATTCGTTTCTCAAAAAAGTTCCACCTGCAGATGCGGTCAACAGCATTGAGCCGCAAGCCGCCAAACCAGCAATGCTGTGCAGAGCCGTCGTCTTACTTGTTGCCCAAACGTTCGTGCCTAAGCGCCAACGGCTTGCGAATACACCAATCGCAAAGCCCATTCCAGTCATAGAAAGGAACATTTTGTTGACCAAAATTGGGCTATTGAGGCCTTCACCCGGAGCTGAAGACAGGCCACTCAATACAGCAAAAGGAGTTGCTGCAAGTCCAAAGACGAGTGTGAAGTGAGCGACATTGTCAAACAGTGGTTTCCAATCCGTCTTCTTGAGAACATCAAGATGAAGAAGAAGGCAAAACAAGAAACACAGACCTGATACCGAAAAAGCACCTACGACCAATTCCGTTGAAACGACATGGAATGTTTGTGGGGAAATCATTCCTGTCCACCTCCATACTTGCCGGCCAAATAGTCGTGGCCATACCATCTCCATTGGTCTTCATTCCATCCGTTTGGCAATCCACCAGCAGGTAGAGGGGCAACTTCAGAATCTTCAGAAAGACCGTCGGTAACAGATTCAATTGCTGGCGCAGTATCCAAATGTTGAGGTAATAAATCGGTTTGATCATACTTGCTCGATTCGGGAAGTGGTGAAAAGCGGGATTGGAGAGAAATGACCGCCCCTGCAATCAAAAACAGAAGAGCAAATGCTTGTAGGTACACAGCGAATTCCTCGACCTCCCATCCTGCTTCTTCAGCAGTCAAGGTGAACCATGGCGTCGTTTGCTCTGGACCATCGCCTTGGAGAATTGCACGCCATTGGAGCGATGTAGGTTGGAGTGCTGCAGGAATGGTTGCACTCCACATATTTTCCCCCGATGAATTGACTTGTGCGCTCATTACTGCGCCTCCTTCAACTTTCCATTGCACCTGCACAGATTCGGCGAACTCTGTTTGCAGTACCAATTCCGTGGGGACACCGAGAATACGCTCAGATTGCGGTGTGAAGTCGGCGGAGAGTCGAGGTAAGTTCTCTGGCACTTCACTCGCCTCAACAGAATATCCGCTTGGAGTAACTCCGAAGAACGGAGAAGAAGAGCCGCCGTGATGAATGGCAG
>JABJFP010000298.1 GCA_018662715.1 Methanobacteriota archaeon
CTTATTCTTCTATCACAACCACATCTTCTAGTTGGGCCTTGACATACTTTTCTTTGGAATTAATTAATCTTGTAGATTCGAATTCTTCAATTGCCAAGATACACTTCTCTAAGGTGATGTATCTCTTATCTATAAAATCTCCTCTTAGTTTCGGTGCTTTGGTAATCTTTACCATTTCAGGTAGTTGTTCTGTTGGTGTATTCTCTATAATACAGTTTCTGTGTTTATACTTCATTTACTTTATTTGTTTATATACTACTCCTATTATATATAGTATGTGAGCTTGTAGTATAATTAGCTCATATACCGAAAATCTTTTTTCTTATAACTCGTCCGCAAACTTAACCGAATTATTGAAAACGTTGGAACTTTGGGGGAAATTCACTTTAACCCTATCTTCCCTAGATAGAGATAGAACCCACTCATCAGAGCATTCATCTAATTCAACACCCATGTTTAAATCAGGTAGACCATCTACCAATTGTGGATATACCATATTGTCCTCTAAATCAAGAACCGAACCAACACTATTTAATCTTAATAAATTCATATTTTTTAGTTTTAAGGATTATTACTTATTACATATGTAATATACGACTATTTTTTGTAAAAACCTAATAAAAAGAGGTTTATTTTAAAAAAGTTATTAACAAGTTATTAACAATAGGTACAGGAGCAGCATCTGACATTATGTCATGTTCGTGCTCCAGAGTATAGGGAATAAAAAAACCCACTAAGAAGGAAGCCATAACTTAGTGGGTGGTTCAGATTGAACACTTAGGATAGGAGAGAGTTGAGTTGGCTCCTATTAATCTCCACAGAAAACCCCTAATCTGTGGATGAAATTCGATTCCGAGCGTAGTATCATTTCATCGCCTGTGACTCATCATCGTTATATGTGGTAATTCGTTGTTTAGAGTGAGAAAAATTACCTAACAGCTCACATATTTCTTTTAGATTAACTAGAGAGGGAATTTAACCCTATATCTCAATCATCAACCTCAACTACAGGGCTAATATACGAAATTTATTTGATATATCCTAATAAAATCGTAATTATTTTCTATTCTTTACTAATGTCTGTGTATTATCTATACTGTACTGAATCATATCAGTTTCATACTCCTCTACAATCGGTTCAACTCCAGTATTTTCAACTATTGTCCATAATTTCTCCATCCAATTGGTAAGAGTTTTACCTTGAATCTTGTAAGTACCCTTATAATCGTACGCTTTCTTTAAATCCCAACCTTGGGTTTCCTCGTTTAATCTTCTGTTTACTTGGGATAGTTCGGTAATCCCATCAATAGCGATAGAATAACTCTTTTTCATATTCCCAGCTAGGAATAACCTCTGACTTCTGTCGAGGATTTTGGTAATGTTTCTCATGTTTTATTTATTTAATGGTTTATTTATTATCTTATCCCCTATATACATACACAGGAGCAAAATCGTGGTTCCAATAAGGAATTCAAGTGGATTTTTCATCAAAAGTAACAATATCGCGAAAAAACCTCGAATAATCATCGGTACCAACAACAGTATAGTGGCAATCACTACACCTAACCCTATATAGGGAACTAATTTCTTTATATCTCTCATATCAGTCATATTACATGACTAATATACGAAAAATAACTGAGACTACCAAACTATTTAGGACTTATTTTTAATTTATTTTCTACTCCAGTACTCCAGTGCCATGGTCCAGTGCTCATATACTGATAGGTACACTCCCACCCACAACCACCCTAAAGATACGACAATTTTTTTAAATAAACAAATAAATCTCATGACAATGTGTCATAGTATCATCGATTTACGAATATGACAATGAAATGGGCGGTTTATTCCAATATTTTAAATAATCCATAATCGGGTGACAAGGTGTCATACTACTAAATTACGAATATCGCAATTGAGTCCCAAGTAGGGGGTGTGACAATGTGTCATAGTTACTCCGGAAAAAAATAACCTCCAACAACACATACGCTTGAGGCTCCTCTCCATAGTGATATAGTGGTATCGGGTGGTAGAAAGTGGGAACTACATCATATCATAATATGACATAGGGTGTAATATTCAACCCCATAGTGAGTATGTGCACTCCCAACTCCCTTGTACACTCCATATAAGAGGGTATAGTGGTTAATTAGGGTAGGGTGTAATATCTTGGTACGGATTCAATCTCAGACCTCTTAAAAAGGATTAAAAACCTCGTACTTTCACAGCTCCCCCTTTTACCCCATTTAACACATTGGAATAGAGAGAGTTATAGGGAAAGTTTGAGGTGAGTA
>JABJFP010000125.1 GCA_018662715.1 Methanobacteriota archaeon
CGACGAATGTTTTCTTCTTCTTCCGTCAATTGAGGCTCCAAACCAAACCAAAGAATCGTTCCACCGCCATCGTCATCTGCCGGAGGTTCGTAGATATGAACGAAGATAGGTTCCCTTGTCACATAGATCAAATTGAGAGGGCGAGTTTTCATCGCACCACGGTCCAATGGACCATAGTAAATAGGACGAGAACCGTAACGTTGCTCAAAGTCACGTACCCAGTCAGCTACGTGTGGATAAGCAGCCATGACACCGTTGAGGTCTCCTTTAGCAAATCGGGGCTCGTCGCTCATAATTCATCCACCTCCTCAACTGACCGCCGTGATGTCGACGATAAAACCCATTCCAGGTTCAACACGCCATCCAATGCTCGATTGGATGGGGCCTGCTGCTCGTAGGAACCGAGTGACAATGATGTTTCTCTTGATTTCGCCCCCAATTAGAGCGTTTTCCAAATCCAGTACAACTTCAGCTGATGCTCGTAAAGTATGGAGGAGTTTCCCATCCATTTCATCCGGGTCTAAGCAGAGCATGAAGGAGCGCCCTTCGGAGGCTACCTTACGCATCTGTTGCATCAATTGGAAACGACCATGATCATCGAGGTTGTCGGGCATAAGCGAACTACCGGAATCGAAGAGAATGACGTC
Source organism: Methanobacteriota archaeon (assembly GCA_018662715.1). Taxonomy (GTDB): domain Archaea; phylum Thermoplasmatota; class Poseidoniia; order Poseidoniales; family Poseidoniaceae; genus Poseidonia. Next base: position 648 of record JABJFP010000125.1, read on the forward strand.
TGCTGAGGGGACTGCTGGACTTGCCAGCACATCTTGCAGGGTTACATCGGCTCTTGATTCTGCGATGGTTCCAAACCGACTGATGACCATCAAGCGGCCTTCCCGAATTGCATCGGTAATTCCGTAGCCAACGCTTTCCATTTGTTCAATCCAACCACGAGTTGTGAGTTCAGTCGTAACGACGAGAACCTTGACACCGTTCTGGATCATTCCGTGAACAAGACGTTGAGATATCAGAGATTTACCTGCTCCGACCTTTCCTTGCAACACATAGAGCGAACGATTCGGCATCCTGAGACCCATAGAGTCTCCCAGTGAATCGGTTTCTACGTCGAAGGGAAAGCCGTCTTCAACAGGCTTGTGCGCAATCATAAACGGGTTCTCATCAAATTTCATTTAATCTAACCTCCTTGTTCATTGTCGCTGAATGCTGATATCCTTGCACGGATTCTGAAATACCTACGAAGAATAATGATGCATCATCTCCATCGGTATAGCTGAGCGAACTATCAGAGGCCGTAATTTCAAGAAGGTAACCTGGCAACCAATCTGTTCCAGATGGAGCGATTGATGTTGTCATTGTTGCAGGAGCGACGCCATTAATGAGGAGCTCAAAAGTGGTGCTCATCTCATGAATTCCCGAATTAAGGACATAGACCGTCAATTCATCGTCACCCACTGCGGGATCTTCAAATCCAACCATCATGGGGTCTCCTGCGAAATCTACCGACACGCCAAGAGAACCAGCTGATTTACGTTCATCACTCTCCGCAGCCCGTGCAACCTTATTCCATTCATTGATGAGTATGGTACTCACACTGCCAGAGATCAGCAATGCTGTAACCAACATGATGAAAGATGATGCTCCGCCGTCCGCCATAATATCAACTCATGCCAAATTATGACCTATCGTCGTTGGACCAACCGTCATCGAAATGCGGTCAAGGTCAGGGTCAAGAGCAGGGCCAATCCATTGAAGAAACAGAGTTTCTCCGGTGAACCAGTTGGTAGACGAGATTGCTGAGGTGTAGACCGTATCAAACGGCACAGGATTCGCTCCGTTCGTGAAAAACCACATGTCATCAAAATCAATCGTTGCTGAACCCGCATTGGTGAAGTTAGCATACATTGCATTGCCTAATGTTGCAGTGACACTTGCAGTGCCTGAGTTCCCGGCACAAGCAGTTGTGCAAGTGATGGTAAGGGTTGGTGCAGAAGAATAATTGCCGTGGCTGGTGATTACCACGTCAATTATTGCTCCACTTCCATCCACTGTATAATCACCTGCAAAACCACCGTTACCAGTAGAAGAGGCAAGTGTGCCGTTGGTATATCCGGTCCCAGGGGTTGCAATTGTATAGTCTACAACTGCACCATCAAACAATATTGCATCGTCAATGGTAAAGGTTGGAATGGGTTCATCCGCATCGTCCAATCGGTCAAGACCAGATTCAATTTGAGATGAAATTGATTGATATGCCATCGAAAAAACGACAAGCATCGAAATGCCTACAATCAACCCTCCTATTCCAACCGAAGCGCCCATTCACTCTCCTCCACGTAACAATTCCATTTGCCGCCATGATGAGACCAAGGCAGAGAAGGTTAGCAACTCACGGTGAGGCAAGTGATCTTCCAATGCTGTTTCAGGGTCTCCAGGTTCTGCAAGTTGGACAATTGCCATGACACTGATGCCTTCGGCAGAGGTCAACATTCCTGAATCGATTGCTTTTTGAGTGAAACTCACAGCAGCCATGCCAGACATATTGTCAAGCAGGAGTGCTGAAACAGTCGGTGCTCCAATTTGGTTCGCAGAACCCGTAGGGGTCGATGCGGGAGCGTTCAAGAACGGGTTTGCTGCCAAAGCTTGTGCCTCGTACAATTCAACCAACGGGGCTTCGTCGTTTTCCATCATGCGAGATTGCCCGCTGACTTCAACAACTTCACCACTGGCGGTGATGATCCGGTCGCCTGATGAAACTTCATCGTCGCCTTCAACATCATCGTGTTCTGACGAAGATTCACCTTCGCTAGTCGCTTGAGGTAAAGCACCGTCTTCTAATCGTCCCTCAACCATACGTAACACATCTTCAACCATATCGAGACGACTGCTGATGAGTCGCTCGAGGCCAGATGTATCAACGGTAGCCGGTGGTAGATTCACTGGCGCACTTTGAGGTGCGAGTGTTGCTGCCACGTTAGGTACGCTTTGCTGACTGTTAATCCGAGCTCTTGTTGGTCCGGGAGAAATTGTCCATGCGTCCTCTTCGCTAAGAAGCCCTTGTTCAGGGAACGGCACCTGTTCAATGGCCACGTTGGCCAATATCTTCAGGCGTTCTTCGCTTAGATTCTGGTCTGGATTTTTATTTCCTCCGGAGTTTCCACTAAATGGCCATGCCATCATAATTCCTCCATGTTGGTTCGAGTAAACTCGAACCAAGCATCAGATGAGCGGTGTTCCTTGGTTAACGGTAGCAGGGATCTTCATTGTTTCGAAGGTCGTTCCACCGCCGCCAACGTGCAGATAGAGTTGCACATCTTGGTTCGAGTTAGCTGCTGCGTTTGGAGCGCATGCGCCACCAGGGATAGTGATCATCACTGGCGTACCAGGTGCAATGGTTCCGATAGCAACGTTTGTTTGGTCCATTTCGTCAACAACGACTGCGTTAGCACCAGCACCACCGCCTTCAACGGGGAGGGCGTTTGCAGGGCAGATCAGTTGGTAGAAAATTGTAGTGGAGGCAATAGAGTCACTACCTGGAGACAAACGAGCATAAACTTCGTAATCTGTCACCGCAGTTGTTCCAGAGTAGATTTGACTGATCATGAGTTTTCCATTCATTGAATCAGCGGTATCTTCACCGGTTGACTGTGCATTTTGTTGTAGTTTTTCTGCAGTTTGAATGATAACTGCTGCTGCTACTGCGGCAACGAGGATGAGCGCGATAAACACGATCATTGCACCGATACCGATAGCGGCAAACTTGTCTTCTTCAAGATTGGTCTGAGTTTGAGTGTTGGACTTCATACGACCACGTCTCCTGCGTTGGTTGTTGCTCCATACTTGAGAACTTCATACGTGAATCCACCAGCACCTGCTTGCACGACGAGGGTGTCTGAAGCGAGGGCTGCTGGAGCACAGTTACCCGTTGGGGTAATGATTACCGTGTAAGTTGCACCGGGGTTGATGGTAACTGCGGGACCAGCGGTTCCGAGTTGAGATGCAACGGTGGAAGTGATGGTCGTTGCCGGAGCGGCAGTTGAACCAAAGTTTCCGAATTGAGACAATCCAGTACCACCACCAGTTCCTTCGCAAATGATGTTGTATTCAATTGCTGTAGCAAGTAATGAATCAGATCCAGGTGCAAGTTCAAAGGTCATGTACAGGTTTGTACCAGCACCACCAGCACCAGTAAGCACAATCGAGTTGATGAAGATTTTACCTGCCATCATGTCTGTTGTGTCTTCACCGGTACTCTGTGCGTTTTGTTGCAGCTTTTCTGCCGTCTGAATAATGACGGCAGCAGCAACTGCAGCTACTAGGATTAGAGCAATGAAGACAATCATTGCACCAATACCGATAGCCGCAAGTTCATCGCGGTTTTCGTTCGTTTTTTCGTTTTTCATATTTTTCACCATTTTTTTTATATTTTTTTCACTCGTCATGCGAGTGGAATGTGATAGGTCAAGAAGAGCCTCCTTGACCGAGGTTAATTCGAAGTGGCATACGTACGATGGCCACTTCATCAGGAGCGAGATGTCGAATGAACGGTAGTTCCTCTGCCGTAAAGCCAGATGGAAGCCATGGGGAAAGAAGAATTTCAGACAACGGCTCCATGGAACGGTTTTGTGCCCGCATAGTAATTGTGATCTCTCCAGAGCGCATTTCATATGAAGTGGCAACAGAGAGTTTTCGGGTCAAAGGTACGTCTTCCGTAGTCATCCTGTAATCTGGCTTGATCTCAAATCGCAGCGGGATGTTTCCGCCGGGTGCAATAATTGGAAGGTCCACGTTCGGAGGGAATGCAGTCCAACCTTCAGGGACTGGGGGTTTCAACCGCAGCATGGGCATCGGAATTGGACCATCGTTGATGATTCGGACAAGGAGAACACCAGCGTCACCGCCTGCAGGCCAGCGCGTATCTACGCCCATCCAGAAGTGGCGGAAGAGGAAGGGATTGAGCGTCGAAGAATTGCCCCCAATGAGGTCTTCAAGAAGATATTCCACTTCCTCGGTAGCCGCACGTATATCACCCACTTCAGCCGCTGCGGTGGATTCACGAAGTTTCAACAGAATATGTTCTGCTTCGTCAAGGCTGATTCGCTTGTGAACCAAGAGTCTGTGAAGCATGGCGATGCTCCGGCGAAGGTGCAAAACATCTTCTTCAAGAGATTCTAGAATAGATTCAGCATGCTTGATGTTTTTCTTTGCACGAGAAAGATTGTGCATGCCCAGGTAGACTTTTGCCTCACCGAGGTCAAGTTCGGATTCTGTCAATGAGGCGTTGTTTCGGCGAGCTGCCTTTCGTGCAATTCGCTCCAATGCTTGAGACGCCTCAAGAATTCCCGCTTCTCGGGCAGCGAGGTCCTCGGCAGAGGATTCTTCAAAATTCATCTCAGCATCAGACATCGGTTTCCACCTCCGTTTCAAATCCAGAAGTCATATCCATTTCAGGGGCAGCCTCTCCCGTGAATGGAAGCGTACCAATTTCAATGGAAGCAGGTCCAAGCAAAGAAGACAAATCCAGCCCATCATCAGCCAAATCGTTGAGCAAACGTGCCGGGTCGCCGAGATCCCGTTCAATGCGAATACTCTTGATTTCTGCGTCGGTTAATCGACCGTATAGGTTGCCGTACATCTTATCTGAGCGCTTGAGGAAGTACCATACTCCAATCATGATGATAAGGAAGTAAGAACCCATAACAACGAGATTTTCACTGTTCGCTGAGAGTTGTGGGGGCAAGCCAAGGATGATAGCCAACATACCAAGAACTGGAATTGATAGAATGATGGTCAATTGACGACGACCGTCTGCTAGTGCTTCAAAGTGGTCTGAATAAATCGTTGATATACCCTTTCTAGCACGCTGATAATCTTCGTGGATGAGGCGGAATTCTTCGCTGCTCTTCCAAGTCATTCGCCAGATCCACAATGCACAGAGAATCAAAATTGTTGGGCCCCATACGGGAACTCCTTGTACTTCGTATCCGAATCCAAGATGGAATGCAAATCCGAAACTCAGGACGCCAGCATATACTCCGCCCAATTGCCATTTTTCAGACTGTGTAGCCAGGCGAGTAAAGGCAAGGGATACGAGAGCAGCAACAATACATGCAACAAAGGCAATTGAGAGACCAGGCGAGGAAGATTTAACTTCTTCCGGTTCCAATTTTTGGTCATTGGCTTCAACATTACCGTCTCCAGCATAGATGGAATCAAGCGAGATATTACAATCAACTTGAGAATTAACTTCCCACCAATCAATTGTCGCCGGCATGATGGTCCATTCCAGGTCGATTTCTTGACCAGCGGTAAGTACCGGAATCATACTACCGTCACCATACCTTTCAGGAGTTGAGAGGATTGTTATGTCTTCGCCACAGTCTAATTGTACCGACACACCGAGGGCGATTGCGGTGCCTCTATTCTTCACTGTAACGATGTAGGTCTCTTCTTCCCCTTCGTAGAGGACATCGGAGGCAGGCCCGCTTTCCATGATTGCAGGGTCGGCGAAAACAGCAAGTTCATACGTGAATGTTGCTTTCTCGGAGACGGTGTATCCAACATTCTCGTCCGGATGGTACAATCGCATGCTTAAATCCCATCCGTCACCTGGGAGGATGTCGCCATTTGGCGGGGTGACCATGAGTAAAATAGGTTCAGTGGTGACATAGGCACTTCGAGTTGGGAGTGAGATCCGAGATTCTGCTCCGAGCGACTCTATGCCACATTCTTGTGTCAAGTCAAGAGGATATTCGGTATCATCTACGACAATAGCAAACGACCATGGATGCAGGGTCGCATCCTGTCCCAGCGATGTAAAGTCCAGTAAACGC
>JABJFP010000126.1 GCA_018662715.1 Methanobacteriota archaeon
AACATGGACGTTAAGCCATGGCTCGTGATGTTGCTCTTTACAACGAGCATGCTCGCAGGTTGTTTTGGAGATCAAAAAATAGATGATGGTGGCTTGGAAGCTCCGTATGACATCTATCCAGACCCGTGGGAGAGAACCTCCGTTTCTTATGATGACAGTGACATATATTCCCGAGTAACCATCAACGGCTCAAACGGAATTGATACCGTTCGTTCTGTCTATGTTGAAGTTCCAACAATCACTGCAGCCGATGGAGGTTCTGGAATCACCGGTGGAGCAGAAGTCCATCTCGGACTATGGCTCCCGGTCATCGAAGGATGCAATTACGAAAGCGAAAACATAGATGAATCCTGTCTTGTTCCCGTCATTGCAGAAGTTGGTCCGTATTACGATGACGGAGATGTTGACGCATTGACGCCAGCAGACCGACTCGGCAAGATGCTCATTGAGAATTACGTCCCACATGGATATGGCGTTGCCCAAGTTTCTGTCTTCGGTACAGGCGAGTCCAACCATTGTATGGATCTCATGGGCACTGACGAACAACGAGGAATTGACGCTGCAGTAACCTGGCTTGGAACTCAATCGTGGTCAAACGGTAAGGTCGGCCTCATCGGTAAATCCTATGACGGCTCAACACCCTGGCAGGCTGCAACCTTTGGAAATCCTCACTTGGCGACCATCGTCCCAATGTCGGGCCTCATCGGTGTTCACGAACTGATGTGGAGAAACGGAAGTATGGAAGCAAGGGGTATGATCATGCACAATGGGGTTTACGGTTCATTCGGAGTCGACGGCGACGCTGAAGACCCAGAAAATCTCTGTGAAGGCTACCTCGAGGGGTACGCTAACGGCCCAGCCGCTTATCTTTCAGGTGGAATGGTAGACTTTGCAGGCAACACCTATTGGACAGAGCGTTCCTTCTTGGACCGAGTCGTCGAAAATTACAACGGGTCAGTATACATTATCCAAGGAATGCAGGATTGGAACGTCGATCCACACATGGCATTCCCCACGCATCAAATAGTTGAGGATGCAGGTATTGAAGTCAAAACACTAGCAGGTCAGTGGGCTCATGACTATCCCGACCGAAGCACAGGCCACAGTACGCTTCCATCTGGGAAGGGTCTGGAAGCATATCCCTACACTCTGCGATGGGATTGGGCTGATGAGATGCTGTATTGGTTTGACTGGTATCTCAAAGGAGAAGGACGAGCACCAGCGCTTGGAGTTGAAATGCAAGACAACCGTGGTGGATGGCGCTTTGAAGCCACCTACCCCGCGGAGGATACGTTCTATCTCGAAGTTGGTGCTGCTGACATGAGCCCATCGGGAGCTTCTATGGTGACTGGAACAGAAACCATTACGCTCACATACGGTCCGTTTGATTCTGATGTTTATATCGCCGGAATGCCAACGTTCCATATCCCAATAACCCCTCATACTGCCAACGGTGCTCACGCATTCCTCGAAATGACAGACAGTTCTGGATTACGCCTAGGTCATGCTGTTATGGACTTCCGGTTTGCGGACGGAGGGCGTGACGGAAACGTTGCCCTCGTTGCCTTTTCAACAGTGCTTGGAAAGATGGAATTCATGCCCATGGACGTCTTCATTGAAGCCGGTGACTCCATTACGATCACGATGACACAAACCGGAGAAGATTACGTTCCTTCACCTGCCGCTCTTGGCGGATATTCAGTCAACTGGGCAGGTGCCAGCATGACGCTCCCTATCGTTAACCGCACATGTGATGACTTGTTCCAAGCACCGATTCACATCTATGGTGAAGAGAGTTCACGAGTTTGTTGAACCTTCACTTTAACCCCAAGAAGGGCCTACGGAGACGAACTCCCTGCGTCATCCTCTTAAGCCCTTGACAAACGATTTGCACTATGGTTTTGAGTGCTCTTCCCGGTGTAAGCGAACGAATGGCTAAGAAAATGACCGAGCATTTTGGCTCTGAGGAAGCCGTAGTATCAACTCTTGAGTCGGGTGACGTAGGGAGACTGGCAGAGGTTGAAGGTCTGTCTGTTAAACGAGCACTTTCACTCGCTAGGAGTTATGCTGGCGATGCAGGCCAATTCCTGGCCACCAAGGAAGCAGTCCGTCTTCATCAACAACTTATGGGCCATCTCCAATCCTTTGCCTCATGTGCTGCATCTCGTGAACGCATGAGCCTCCTTACGCCTATCGCCCAACCCGAGCAACGAAGGGAATATGTCAGTGCAGCAATGAAGCTCCCGAATGAATGGTTGCTTAACCAACAACAGGCGTGGTCCTCATTGACGCGCCTCCGAGATGTTAATGAGCGCTATGAACGTGTTGTGGTATGCAATGAGCCCATGGATGAATTGAAGAAATATTGCCGTGTTCTCAAACCAGGTGAAAACGAAACATGGAAAGATTACACGGTATTCAAGACCGTGACGTGGGTTGGGAAGGGAGCGCCTATGGATGCGCCCGATGGATGGCTTGTCCTCAGTAACACTCCAGAATCATCTCTATTGGTTCCTGAACGAACCATTGATTGGTTCAACACCAACCGTAAAACGCTCAACACACTATGCGCATTGATGGAAGAATTTAATCAAGGCAAGTTTGCTCAAAACCTTGCGCTTTCGGATTTGGCAGAAAGCCTGGGTGAACTCAGTGAATTGCCCCAAGCGCTTGACGCTTTGGGAGATGGTTCCAAAATTGAAGAAGTTGAACGAATCAAAGATAATTTGTGGAATGAAGCAAAGCGACTTGAGACTGAAGTGAATAATGAAGTCGAGCAAGCCATGAACGATGCAAAAATGGCTCTTTCTGGTGCAGAACTACTGGAAGCGTTGGCGGATGGTGCAGGCTTTCAAAGGAAACTCAAAGAGGCTACGGGCCACGTTATTCAGGAAGCCATGCAACGAGCTCGGGACCATCTTGCAGCGTTCTTAGAGCCTGCAGGGATCCGATGCCCATACGAACTCTTCACGAAAACTTGGCCTGCAAAAGTTGACAGACAAACCATCGATGGTATTGACGGAACACTTGAATCCAAACTCAAGGCGGAACAATCCGAGCACCTCGTCACATTAGCACGATTGCTCGGTCCAATGAAGACTCGCTGTGAACAAGCAGTGCAACGAATGATTGAATGTGACCAATGGCTCTCTGTAGCAAGATGGGCACATCAAGACGCCTGCGTGATGCCGGAACTTGTTGACCACGGAATTTGGCTTGAAGAAGGCCGTCATATTCTTCTCGGCGTCACACCTGATCCAGTCACATATGGACTCGGAAACGCAGCGGAAAAGGGTGACCAACAGACGTTAGCATTGTTAACGGGGGCTAATTCGGGAGGGAAAACTACCTTGCTTGAGTGTCTTGCCTATGCATCAATTTTAGCACATATGGGCCTGCCAGTTCCGGCAAAGAAAGCACGGATTGGAAAGGTCGATGCACTTCACATTCTTGCTAAAGCAGGTGGCACACAGAGCGCTGGAGCACTGGAGCAGACATTGATTGAACTTGCTTCAGTTGTAAGTAACGAAATGCCAAAACTCATCCTAGCTGATGAACTTGAAGCCATCACAGAGCCAGGTGCAGGTGCTCGTATCATCGGAGGCATGCTTCTTGCAGCGGCATCACAACCAGACACGACAATGATGCTCGTGACTCACCTTGCTCCTGCCATTTTAGAAGCCACAGGAAGGAAGGATTTGCGAGTTGACGGTATTGAAGCACGAGGTCTTGGTGAGGATTTGGAATTGGTTGTTGACAGAACTCCGCGAAGAAATTATTTGGCACGTTCTACTCCCGAATTGATTTTACGCAGGCTTGAAAGGAAAACAACAGGCGCCATACAAAATTTATTTGTATCAATTCTTGCTAACTTTGAAAGTGCTTAAAACAGCATTTCTAATCGGTTTTAGCACCCCTATGTTCAAAAGGGAGAAGTTTTCGTAACTTCTTTCATGCAATTAAGCGACGATGGTAATTTTATGTGGAACGGGACAGAATGGATACCAAATCCAGATGCAGCCAATGTTACTCCGGAACACAAGGCAGTGGATGATGTCCCGATGGCTGAAGCAGTAGCTGATGTCTCAATGGCTGAGGCGGCAGTACCTGATGTTGTAACACCCGAACCTGTGGCGGCTCAAGCACCTGTTGTAATGGCTCAGTCCCCACTGGCAATGGAACCAATGATGACAACGCCTAGCACAATGGTTGTCGGCTCTGCTCAACATGCTCCAACCGGCACCCCAGCCATCAATATGGCAGCAGCACTTTCAGTGTTCAAATACGGTGTTTTGAGTATTTTTGGTATGCTTCTTTCAGTAATTGTCCTTGCAATCGTATGGGCAGGAGCAGTTGCCTTTGCAGCTACAGGAGATGATGGTGGTGGTCCTGTTGCACTCATCAGTATTTTCGGGGCAATTCTCATCACGGTCATTGGCTACGGTCAAATGATCATTTATCCAGTCGGTGTGGCTTTGAAAGATGGGCGTAGCGATTCCGTTTCGTTTGGCTATGTAGATTCATGGAAGACATCGATTTCAGGATTTATTGAGTCTGCGGGGGTTACCGCAGGAATGGCGTTCATTATTGGCGTCGGGGCCTATATCGAAAGTCCAGCCTTGATGGGGATTGGTGCATTTGCGTTCTTTATATTCCTGATTGGCTATGTGCCCTACATGGTGCGTAAGGCTGCAGAAATCATGAACTGATACTGTTCAATTTGGCAGCTCTAACTCCACAGCAAAGAGTGGGTCCGGGTCAGTTGAATCGTGATA
>JABJFP010000127.1 GCA_018662715.1 Methanobacteriota archaeon
ATGCGCGACTGGGCAGAGGTAGAAGCTGCTGGTAACGCCTGATGTTCACAGGCGTTCAATAGACCAAGTTCGCACATCAACTCCACTTGAGAGATGGACGTGTTCGGGATGGAGAGGATTCTGAATTCCCAAATCATAGGATTCTGTCAATGAGTTTTCCTCAAGGGTAGCCTTGGCAATGCGGTATACCCAAGGATTGTGCTGAGTATATGCGCGATGGAGAATGCCCTTGTGAACCGTATACAAGCAATATCTCTCAAAGAGAAAATATTCTAGCGTGCCGAGTTTTGCCGAAGTAGCATCTCCAACTCCTTTGCATGAACCAATCAATGAAACACCATCGGCACGTCGTTTTGAAGACCATGAGTAGGTATCCTGTGTCGTACTGATTGAACATTTTGCATATCTATACGGTAGTCCATAAGAGCGTGGTGCATGAAAACAAGTGATTCGGCTTTGAGCATCCAATGTTAGAAAAAATACACCTGGTTTCCCATCACGGGTCACATAGGTCCTGATGTTAAACTCGGGGAAATTGGACACACCAGGAACGGAGAAAAACCATCGTGGGCGCACATGTGTCATCTCAAATGGAATCGTACCAACATAGGCTTTACCTTCGAAGAGATCCAATTCAAGGTCGTCGGGTAAATGAGGAAGAAGAAGCTCCGGCTTCACTTCCCAGTGCATGAAGGATAGATGTTCCCATGATTGAGATAAAGTGTGTTTCCGATTGGGCATTGGAAACGGAAGATGGTCCTCACGGAATTCGTTCGCCATGATGTGAGCACAACCACCTTTCGCTTGAAGATAACCTTGGAGACGTTGAACGTCTGGAGAAGACGGTACCTCGTCCAAAGACAAAAGCACTTGAACGTAACTTGAATCTCAGCGACTTGCCAAGGTAAGGTTCTTCCACATTTCTTCTGGGACTTCCATGGCCAAACGTAGACCACCCATTGCTCCTAAACGGACAGGGTCGTCGACAACGTGAACGTTAACGTCGCCCATATCAGAAAGGCGGCGTTCAATGAGTGCGCCAAGCCCACGGATGGATGAACCTCCGCCAGCAAGAACCATATTCTTACGGAATTCGTCATGGTATTCTGGGTTGGATTCTGCAATCAAGACTTTCACATTTTCAACGATAGGGTCAACAATGGATTCACAGGCTCGCTGAATACAATCAGTGATATCGAGTGTCATGGCTTTCCCATCGATGGAGAAATCAACCAAAACAGGTTCTTCTGGAGCACCTGTTGAAACGAATGAATGCTGCTCCTTCCATCGGCGAGCCATATCCTTGGTGATTTGAGCACCGTTATATTTGGATTGAACTTCCTTGATGATTTGATTATCAACATAGTCACCAGCATATCCTGTGTGCATTTGGTCACCTGGACCGGGGATTGTACCGTAAACACGGCAAAGGTCAGTTGTACCAGCGCCAATGTCAATCACAAGAGTATGGTTGATCATGTCAAGAGCGTATGCAACTGCAAAGGGTTCAGAGATAATCATTGCTGAATTCACTGAACCTGCAGCGGCATCAAAAATCGCTGTTTTGTCCACGTGGCTTGCTTCAGCAGGCGCACCGATGACGGCGACGACACGGTCGTACTCTTCTGGGTCGGATAGACCGATGAGGTGGGTGATAAAGTGTGCAATGAATTCCCTGTCTTCAGGAGTATCCTTGATAACACCGAGTTCCAATGGACGAAATAGGTTCAATGCAAGGCGGTTCTTGAGGGCCTCTTCGCCAAAAAGAACATCTCGCTTCAAGAAGTTTCGAGCGATTGGGTCCTTTGGTGTCCCAATAACTGTCAATTCCTCAACTTCATGACTGTCCGAGGAGACCATCACAGAGCGGAAGGTTCCCAAATCAATTCCAATATACAATACATCTTTTGCCATAGGCTCACTGACTTATCCATAACGGTGGAGTTTATGAAGAGTCCCACCGTTAAAATAGAGATTTCTCAAGAGGACCCTGGAAATCTTTGAGGTATGCATCCTATAGAACAGGACCAAGGGATGCTTTTTCTGTTCAGCACCAAGCTTCACAAGATTGACAATACCATGCGGCGTATTCTTGGTGTAAATCAGCCATAGAACCGCAAGTTGTACATTCTTTTACGGCATTTTCACCACAAATATCCATGACCATTTGAACGTGATACATGTCATCAATATTTAATTGCTCACGCATTGCCCAGAGAAGTTGATCTTCGCTGGGTGAAATGATTCCATCTTCTAACACCAATTCCACTACGGTCCTGTAGTCCTGTAGTGTAACTGGGTCTCGTGAATCCAAAACAACTCCACCTTTTTCTGCGATAATGTCTGTACCACCCGGGTCATCAACAAAAAGTACGAACGAGGCCCGCTTTAGGGAATCGTCTCGTAGTTCAAAACCAACGCGATTACCAGTAATATTGGCATAGACTAATTTCGATGAACGATTGATTACATTTGCAATTGAGCGAGCGGTTGCCTCAGCAGAGGGCCCACGCTTCCATCCAGTTGGGCTACGCTCATTATATGCATAAAACTCGGTACCTTTCCCGGGATATTCTAAACGAATTTCTTCACCGCCATCAAAACCATTGTCAACTAATGTAATAGAACCTACTTCTGTTGATACGATATTATCGTCATCATCAAAACTAATCATGAGTGGTTTACGCTCTTCAACTGCCGCATTAAAATGGCCTTGCATTCCAGTCATCCACTTGTCCTCTAGACGTTTAAGAGATTGCTCTTGTTCCCCAGTTAGTTCTTCCTTAACGCCTAATACATCTGCAAGTTCACCGGTCTGCATGTCTTGTCGGAACTGTCGAATCAGTTCTTCGTCTCGTTTGTATGATGGCGGTTCAATCGCTTTTTTCTCTTCAACATAATCTGGGTCAGCCCATTCATGTCCACACGAACCGCATTGAAGGTAGCCTTTCATGGTTGAATCTTGAGCGTTACCGCCACACCGAGGACAATCGCCTTCCTCGTTATAGCCGAGGTTATCAACTGCTTCATTCCTTCCTTTCCGCATGCCGCCGAAGCCTGCCATGCG
>JABJFP010000017.1 GCA_018662715.1 Methanobacteriota archaeon
ATCTCTTGATTTTTGAAGACCGGAAATTTGCAGACATAGGTAAAATCTCCCGTCATCAAATGGGTGGAGTATACGCCATTGGCTCTTGGTCAAACCTGGTCACTGCGCATCTCATTTCCGGCCCTGACATCGTGGACGGACTTCAGGCTGGTTGGGCCGACTATGGAAACGAAGGAGGAGTGTTGTTACTGGCACAAATGTCGAGCCGTGGAAACCTACTCAATCCAAACTACACCGATGAAGTCGTTCGCCTCGGTATTCAACACTCTGGCGTCTTTGGTTTCATCGGGAACGGTTCTCGTCCTGAAGAACTCAAACTGTTGCGGGAAAAGGTCGGGTCGGAAAAGATGATTTGGACTCCCGGGGTTAATCTCCAAACCGGTGATGGGGCTATGGGTCAGCGCTACGGTGACCCTACCGAAGCAGTGCTTGCGGGCTCAGATTGTATCATTGTAGGTTCAGGAATTCATGGTGCAGATGACCCAGCATCTTCTGCAAAAGCATACGCCGATGCTTCATGGGCAGGTTTGTTGAACCGTTAGGCACATCTTGATGTCCTCCTGTGCAATGGAGGGACCATGGCGGTGAACGTTGCTCTTGGCTTATTCATCGCAGGATTGGGGCTCGTATTTCCTCTCTGGCTGATTTGGCGAGCCTATTCTACTTCCAAGAAATTAGAGCGGGGATTAATGATCGGTGACCCGGCACTTTTGGATAGTGACCAATTCAAGATTGATCGGGTTACACTAGGGCCGCAGGGCACTCAGATGATCGAAAACGTTGAATTTATCGTCGCCCCGGTACAGCACCAATCAATCGTGCAAGGAGGTGTGGATTCTGACGGGCTATATTGAAATTGAACGGCGTTTTTTGGTTGACGGGCGTGAAGAAAAACCTTGGCGAGATGGCTCTTTAGCCTACGAAATCAAGCAATATTACATTCCCGAAGGATCTCTAAGTTTGCAAGAAGAAGTACTTCTAATGGACGGAATTGCTCTTGTTGTACCCAGCGAAGAAGAAGTTGAAATCTGGGCCAAGGTTGATCGATGGATGGGGCGAATTCGTATTCGTAATGGTGTTTATTTTCTCACCTGTAAGTCAAAAATGTCACATGATTCCGCTTATGAGTTGGAATGGGTTATTGATGCGGAAAAGGGGGCGGTTCTTCTTCAAGACAAGGCGTTCCCACATGTCGAGAAAACCCGCTATGTTTGGAATGGCCCAGGTGGAAAGGCGTGGGAGATTGATGAGTTTGAAGGAGCCCTTGCAGGACTTATTCTAGCCGAAATTGAACTTGAAAAGACGGAAGAGGTTGTGGCCCTTCCGGAATGGGTGGGCCAGGAAATCACTGGATTGTCTTCTTGGTCAAACAAGTCTCTAGCAAATACTCTCGGTTCATGAGTGGGTTGCTGTTACTGCAGCAATAATGCGGTTCACTTCGTTATCTGTAAGTTGGTGATGGATGGGAATCGCCACCAATCGGGATGCGATATCATCCGTTACCTCGAAGGCATCGTTGTGTTGTGGATGTTCTGAATAAACACCTTGACGGTGGCACGGTTGGCCGTAATACACTCTTGAGTCAATCCCTTTTTTGTCCAATGCTTCTCTGAAGGGATCTGGTTCATCAATCAAAAGGCAGTATTGATGCCAAGCATGTTCTGTATCCCTTCGAACCTTAGGAGTGGACGCCCCCGGTAGATTCGCAAAGGCTTCGTGATAACGAGAGGCAATGGCTCTCCTCCGCTCAAGCCATCCTTCGAGTCGCTGAAGTTGTACGCGCCCGATTGCTGCTGTAACTTCTGACATTCTCAAATTCGAACCCAATTCATGCGATTCAAGACGGGCGTCTCGCCCATGATTCACCAAGGCGTCCATACGTGCCGCCAAGTCACTTCGTTTTGTCATCATCATGCCGCCTTCCCCGCCGACAGCGAGATTCTTTGATGGGAAGAAAGAGAAGCATGCCACGTCCCCTAACGCACCGGCTTTTTGCAATCCGTTTTGGGTAGCGCCGTGGGCTTGGGCGGCATCCTCAATGTAAGCGATGTTATTCTCTTTGCACCAGTTCTCTAGTTCTGGAGCGCACAATTGTCCAAAGAGGTGAACGCCAATAACGGCTTTTGTGCGCTCGGTCCGGGCCGCTTCCAAAGCATCAAGGTCAACGCACCAATACTCTGCCTCCACGTCAACAAAAACCGGTGTTGCACCAACCAAAGAAACGCATGTGGCCGTTGCAATGTAGGTGAGTGATGGAACAAGTACTTCGTCTCCTGGACCAATTTCCAACAGGCGTAGAGCCCCCCACAATGCAACCGAGCCGCTTTGACAAGGTGTTCCTTGAAGTGCTCCACAATACTCAGCGAATTCGTTACCGAATGCTTTGCCTTGTGGCCCTTTGACCCAATGGAGCGAGTCAAGTGTGGTTACGGCTGCATCTCGCATCTCATCGTCCCACGAAGGTCTGGCCATGGTGATGCGTTCCATGGTACGGCGACGTGTTACCCCTCCTTGAGTCTGCGTCTTTGCCCTTGTTCCAATCGCGCCTTTCAAAACCCCCTACGCTTCTGCGCGGTCATGGAGTCGGAAGATGGGAGGCCTACATGGGCTGACGATTCGCCGACAGACGGTTCCAGTAGAGGGAAACTTGCTGACCTCGTTGGCGACCTTTTGAATTCAACTGAAGAAGTAAAACCTGTCCCCCTACGAAAAAAGAAATTCAAGCCGAAGGGTTTGTTTCTCGGGGCCCGACGAGACAACGGAGAGCCCATTGACATCAAACCTCAAATTCTCGCACGGCACGCAGCCATGCTCGGTTCAACCGGATCGGGAAAAACAGTGATGGCGAAAGCACTGATTGAGGAGGCCGCCCTTGCTGGTATCCCCTCCCTCATCATTGACCCGCAGGGTGACCTCGCTCGTTTGGCTATGGGGATTGACCCTGACGATCTTGAAGCCCAAGACGGAGATGTTGCGCGTGCTAAGCAATTGATGGAAAAATGCGAAGTCCGAATTTGGACCCCGCTGCGCAGTAAAGGGCTTCCTTTGTGCATTGACCCGTTTCGAGCACCTCCTTCAGACCTCGACCCGGAAGAAGCGATCACGGCCTGGGACATGATGGCTGCAGGATTTGCAAACCTAGCAGGCTTTGACGTTGAGAAACCGAAAGGAAAGACTGTCAAACCCTACCTCTACGAAATTTTGGTTGAAGGGACACGTTGTGGGTTGGACGTCGGTGATTTCCAAGCACTTGCTCGTGTCGTTCGGGAGCCACACCAAGAATTCATTCGTCATATGTACCCTGAGTGCTTTGAAGAAGACGTTGATCCTGAGGATAAAATCAGCCCTCCTACTTGGAACGAAGTGATGATTGAACACAGGCTAACCGATTTTGAGGAGCGGCTACCGAAATCAACGAGGGGAGAGTTGGCGCGTAGGCTCTCTGCTTTTTCGTCTGGAGTGAATCAGTTGTTGTTCTCAAACGGAGTTCCGATTGATATTGACGCCTTTGTTGAGCCGGCCATGCCGGGAAAAATTCCATTGAACATCGTCTACCTGAATACCATTCAAGATGAA
>JABJFP010000128.1 GCA_018662715.1 Methanobacteriota archaeon
GATGATGAGCGAAGACCCAATTGTGGCGGCGCTCACACCTGGAATATATTCGTGAGTGCCCATGTAATACAATTCGTGGTTGAACGGAGTGATATCAATGCTAACCGCAGTGTTGGCCAAGAAAAATTGGTTTACCAGTAGAGGAGGAGTTTCTGAGAATCCAGTTGCACAACCTGTTTCATCAGAATTACTTCCGTCTGGACATGTTGTATTGCTGAGAATTGCGGTTGATAGGTCGAGTGTTCCCAATGACCATGCTCCTTCCAAATTTGCTTCTGTGAAGTCTGCGCCGTCAACTGAGCCTGGACCGAATAATCTCACAAGAATTGTGTCTCTTAGGTCCGCACCTGTGAGGTCGGCTCCGCTCAAATCCACGTTGTAGAGGATCGATTCACTGAGATTCACGTCTTCAAGATTTGACTCTGAAAGATTCGTGTTGGTGAAGTCGGCCCGACTTAGGTTCCGATTGTTGAGGTCTTGATTTGCCAGATTAAGTCCAGACCAATCTCGTTGCATGAGCATGACATAGCTTTCCAGCACATCTTCAACCGACAAGTTAGAATCGGTTAAGCCGCCGTCTGAGAAATTGAATTCAGCCTTTTCCCAAACAAAATTAATGTTCGCGGATTTTCCGCTTGAGTCGTCCTTCTTGAGGAGAACATCATCGAGTTCATTTTCATCGCCGCCACGGTCTGAACCTGCAAGACCCAGCGAATAGGCAGCGTCAGGGCCTGCAGAGAAACCACCCTGGGAATATGCAGCCAATGATGGTGATATTTCTGTCCCGGGGAGGGCTTGTTCACTCCATTTGAGAACTTCTTTATTGTTATCAAACAAGACATAAGCTTGCAATTTATCTCCACCTTGAGAATCAGCCAGCATCAGTTCAGGAACGCTGGTGATGAGAGGCGTAACCGTTCCGTCGGTGAATTCTCCAATCAATGATGCGAGGGTTGCGCTATCGGTCCCTTCTTCCATCGTAATTTGTAGGTCTGACCCCACGGTAGCGTCAACGGTCTTCTCGTCAACCAGTGTCCCTGTGTAGCCTTGTACAGCAGCGAGGGTGACAATGGAAAGCGTGAGAAGCATAATCACTGCGAGACGATTCACTGATTCTGCTGAACCGGAACCCTTCAATCCTCGCTTAACGTCGTTAAGCAACGGAGTTCGCCCGAGGATAACCTGCATGATTTGAGGGCCTTTTGCTCCGATTCTTCCAAGCAAGAGGGCCCCGCCGATCCACAAAGCAAAGGGTCCAAAGATACCGATAAGACCTTCAATGAAGAAATTTGAAACAATACCGTCATCGTTGACATTCATCTCTAGCCACGTATCTACAACAGCGAGCATTCCAAAGAGGAATGCAGTCCAGTGTAACCAGCGCTTTGGTTGGGCTTTCGCACTTGACTTGCGAACACCTTCTTCAATCTCAAGTTCAATGAACTCTCTTGCTCGGCTTCTTCCGAAAACAAGGGCAAGTCCAAGTGTCGTGATGGCTGTGAAGAGAGTTGCACCTACGCTAAGAGTTGGAGTAACGTCGAAATCTCCTGTTCGGAATTCCATGAACCCGACGGCAGACAATACGATGGGAACGGAAAGCAGGGCGAGGAGGTATCCTGCAAGCCACGCTACTGAAGACATAACAAAGAGTTCAAGCAAAACCATGCCCTGTAAACGCTGGCCATCCGCACCGATTACACGATGAATACTGACTTCCCTTCTCCGTTGTTCAAGAGAGAGAACCAAACCGTATATGAGGACGGCAAGAGAGAGAATGACGATTGGAATCATGATGATGTAATCAAAGATTTGAATCAAACCGAGGAAAATATTCAGGAAGGTAATCGTTCCACTAACGATATCGGTGTAGAACAACTCCACTCCCTCGTCGGTGTAAGTTCCAGCCTGCACTCGTGTACCAAGGTCTTCAAGCCAATCTGCTGCATCTGCTGTTGAGGAGGTTGGCAACTGACCGCGGTCAATGGTCACTCCGAGATACATGTGGTCGTAATCCATCAATGTGCCACGTTCGGATTCATCCAGAACTTCCCATGTAGTGAAAATTGGATTGAACGGCAGCGTAGGGTTTCCTAAATCCCAAGGTTCGTATATGCCCATAACCGTCATATTCTCTACCGTCATCATCATTCTGCAGTAAATCATTTCATTTTCTTCAGGAGTGACCTCTCCCGCACAATTCTCATCGTTAACGGTCCCCTCAAAGATGGTTGATTCATCGACGACATAAGCAAATGTGAGGCTATCCAATTGATCTCCAACATTTGCTTGTGCTTGGCTTGCAATTGTTGATGGAAGAATTATTCCTCGCTGCTCGCTCATGTTTTCAGGAGTGGGCCATTCACCCAAACCTGCGATAATGTTTCCTCCAAGTCGGTCCGCTAATTCTCCGTCAAAGGCTTCGGGGCCTAGGAATCGAATGGCACGCTTGTCCGAAATTGGTGGCCCGCCTTCGGCAGCCTCGGGGTAATCAAACGTGACGTTGTCCCAATAGGGGTTAGCATCGTCGCTAATCGCTCGCATCTCAAGTGGTTGAGCCACAACAAATTCCAAATTGAAAAAGCCGCCACTGTGTATTCCTTGTCTGCCAAGAACCAGCGTACAGTCATTGAATTCAGTGAATTCGGTCAATAATTCGTCGCAGACATTGGTCATGGTGGTTGTGTTGTTGGACCATCCGGTACTGTTCTCATTACCAGGAAGTGGAGTACGAGCGTACTCAATTTTGGCGTCAAAGGGTTCTGAATCCAGAGATTCCTCGAAAAAGAGTTGTGAGAGACCAACACCGTAAGCAAGGACGGTCGTAATGACCAACGAAGCGAGGAACACACCTGCGATAACTGCAAGACCGCGTTCCTTTCCACGCCATGCTCCTTGAGCGGC
>JABJFP010000129.1 GCA_018662715.1 Methanobacteriota archaeon
AGAAAAAGGTAGAGATTTTTTCCAAGAACAGGAAGAGTAAACAATGGACTGCTCTTCACTTCTAACTATGAGGGGGGTTGATTCCAACCCAATTTCACAAGGTGAACCTTGAAGGTTGGTGGCATACTCGGAGGTATGTCCGCAAGTCGGAAGGTGAACAAAAATGAGCGACCGCCTATATGTTGGAATTGACCTAGGAACCTACCAATCAACCATTGCTTCAAGCGCTGGGAAAATGCACACCATTGAGACCGTCGTTGGTCGTCCAAAGGACCCTGTTGCACGTAATTTCCTCGGACGCGATGTCCTGTTTGGTGATGACGCCCTCAAAAACAAGCTCGCTTGCAATCTTTACCGCCCAATGGCCGCCGGAGTTACACAAGACGATGAAGCCAATCTCGCAGCAGCAAAGGCATTCGTTTCCCACTTGCTTGAAACCGTTGACCCAGAAGAATTCGACGAAGTTCTTGGAGTCATCTGCTCCCCAAGCCACGTTTCCTTTACCGACAAATCCAACCTCGTAGCAACTCTACGAGGACAAGTTAACGCCATTATGGTCGTTACCGAGCCTTTTGCAACTGCATATGGAATTGATGAAATCGCAGGTTCAATCGTTGTTGACATCGGCGCTGGAACAACTGACATCGCTCGAGTCTACGGAACTTTCCCAACTGACGAAGACCAAGTCACCATCACTGAAGCCGGAGACTGGTTGGACTTGGAACTCATGGCTCTTATTCGTAAGAAGTACACAGGAGCTCAAGTCACCAAGGACATGGTCCGAAAGTGGAAGGAAGCATCCTCCTACGTTGGTGGCGATGTCCGTGAAGTTACCGTTGAACTCTCTGTTGACGGAAAGCGACAAGTTGTTGACATTGGTGATTTGATCCAAGAAGCGTGTGAACTCATTATCCCAAAGATTGGGAATGCTATCAAGCGCAACGTTGCGGGCGCAGACCCTGAATACCAACCAATTCTCCGAAACAACATCATCCTCTCTGGCGGAGGCTCCCTCATCGATGGATGTGCTGAGCGAATCGCTGCAGAAATCTCTGATATTGGAGATGTTCGTGTCTGGTGTGTTGAAGACCCAATCAACTCAGTGGCTGCTGGTGCTTTGAAACTCGCCAGTGAAATGCCTGATGACATGTACACCTCCATCAACTGATTCGGCACTCTTCAAAGGGTCTCAAATCAGCACTGCTTAGCCCTGTCGTGGCGGGAAGGTTCAAGTGTGGTTAATACGCGATGAGCAACCGTATGACGGTAGATGCTTCATCTCCTGGTGGAATTCGTCGGGTTGGAACCTCGACCAACGATGAGCGAGCAGCCCTTGAGGGAATGCTGAAAGGGTATCCGATTGAGCAACTCGTTGACGAGGTACTCATCGCTTGGGATGAGCTCGCAAAACGAAACGATGAACTCGTTACTGTCAAGCAGCGCCTACGTGTGGTAGAATTGGATTTGGCCGAGCGCCACGACCAGGTTGCACCTGAACTTGCCAAACTAGCTGAATCAGAACAGGCGTTGCGGGAAGCAGATGCGAAAATCATTCACATTGAACGCGTACTAGCGGACACCAAGGCTGAATTATCATCTCAACAATCTTCTCTTTCCCAACAAGAACGGTCTTCAATGGAAGATGAAGTATCTCAATTACGAGACCTCACCACCCAGCAAGACGAGGTTATCGGTGAAATGGAAGGACGCATTTCGCAAATGGTTGAAGCACTTGAGCGAGCCGCTGATGCTGGTTTAACATCTGTTACGGCTGAAGAAGTTCGCTTGCTCAAAAATCAGGTCGACGAGAAGAAGCGCCAACTCGAAGTTGAGAAGGCTGCTGCCGAAGCACTTGAGGAAGAGCGCCAACGATTGAGAGATATTGCCGACCGTCTTCGTGGACTCTTGGATGCGCGTGACCGCCGTCTAGGAGAACTTGAGGAGCAATTGGAGCGCGTCATGCAGGGCCCACGCTCCGTTTCCGCAGAACACGATTACCTCGTTGAGCAAATTGAAGAACTCAAGCGTCGCCTTCTTGAACGTAATCGGGAATATGAATCATTGCGCCGACGAGAACGACGCCTTCACAACGATGTGTTTGAGCGTGATGAGCGTTTGCAACAGATTACACTCACCATGACCGATCTCGAATCCGCACTCCAAGACCGGACTGCTGAATTGCGTGAATTAGAAGACCAGCGCAGTTCAATGGAGCATGAATTACATTCTGCGCGACGAAGCGAACGCACCCG
>JABJFP010000130.1 GCA_018662715.1 Methanobacteriota archaeon
GAAGGGACATTTGACAATCTCATCCTCCTCATCGCTTTGGCTTCCATCGTCGTTGTTCTCATGCTCGCCGTAGCATTCCGTTCTGCGAAACAGATCATTTTTCCATTAGTCGGTTTGTCAAGTGCGTTAATTTGGACCTACGGAATTCTCAACGTCACAGGAACCCGTTTCACTGCCCTTGAAGCAACTGTTGCCCCTCTTGTTCTCGGCCTCGGCATTGACTACGCCATTCACCTTCAGCGCTCCCAGAGTTCGTTTTCTGACGAATATCCAGACCCAGCTGAGTCATGGCTACGTGCAACAGCCCATCTTTCAATTCCTCTCTCACTGGCGGTCATAACGACGGTTTCTGCATTCCTGGCCAACATCATTTCTCCACTCCCCCCACTAGCAACGCTCGGTTACGCGTTGTCTCTTGGTGTCATTTGTGCCTTCCTATCTTCGACGGTATTCGTTGGCGCACTGCACGTAATGTTCACGAGTCAATCTTCAACGGGAAGTGTTTCACCACTGCGCCTTCCAACAATTTCAAACTTCATCGTCAAACTTCAACAAAAGCAACAGTTGGGCGTCATTCTGGTAACCATCCTTATTTCTGGGCTTTCCATATACGGAGCAGCATCTCTTGAAACTGATTTTGACTTGGGTGACTTCGTTAATGAGGACCTTGAAATCATGACCGTTCGCGACGACCTTGCCACAAGCTATGAGAGCGCCGGTTGGAAGGTCATCTATGTCTTGATGGAACCTGTTGAGAACCAAGAATCAATCCCCGGGGATGACCATCTCCTCACAGAATTAAGGAACCTTCACAGTGACTTACAATCAAATAACGACGTTGTTGGAACCGATTTCAGAATCTCATCACCTTCCTACGACGGCCCGTATACCATCGTCCGAGATGCCGTTCTTCGCAATGCGACATTTGGTGAAGAACACAACATGGAAGTCATTGATGCAACGGGTGATGTCTATTCCATTGATAAAGACCAGGGGATTAATCTTGGACTCTTCTTTGCAGCCCTTTCCGACAACACATCAACCGCTGACCCACTCACTGGTGAAACATGGGGCGACCGAGTGTTAAATTCGGTTCATTTAGAAGGCACGGACATCACCTATCTGAGACATGAGATACGTGTAGAAGCCTCTACATCTTCACAATCAAATCGGGTCGTTGAAAACTTCCATGAAACCTTAGGTTCAATCGATGAATCGGGAACGCTCAAGTATGAACTCAAAGAACATGCTGAACTCCATGTCACTGGAGATTTGGTCGTCCTGCAAAGTGTTCTTGATGGCCTTTCACTTTCTCAAATTGAAAGTACTGCCATCTCACTTGCGGTTTCCTTCTTCGTTCTCTTTGCACTTACCCGTAGGATCATGCCTGCTGTCGTGGTACTCTTCCCTGTTGGAGTTGCTTCGCTTTGGGTTGTTGGTTCCATGGCCCTCATCGGTCTGAAGTGGAACGTCTTGACAGTGATGGTGACGGCACTAACGCTGGGCATCGGAATAGATTACTCCATCCACATGTGGAGGCGCTTTGAGGTTGAAATGGCCAAACGAGGTGACCATTGGGAAGCATTACGTGCAGCGGTAGATACTACCGGTGTAGCACTGATACTCAGCGCCATTACCACGATGTCCGGATTTGCTGTTTTGCTGTTCTCCCCAATGCCGGTCATCCAAGACTTTGGACTCATTACCGCCATCACCGTTTTGTTCTCGCTTATACTTGCATTGATGTTGCTTCCCGTGCTTGTTGAACTATCTGCACGAGGCCAGGAGTCAAACACCGATGTGCCGGCTGATCTGGATTGATCAAACCACGGCAAGAGCATCTGCAATATCGTCCATACCCAAGCCCTGTTCACGGGCAACCAATGCATAGGCAAGCCACGGTGTGATGTGGTGGAACGCAGAGATTTTCCGCTGCGCCCTTCGTTCAAGTTCGGTGGGCTCAAGACCGCTGCTCCGTGAAATAAACCGGACAAGACGCTTTGTTAATCGTGCACGGGGGTCGAGGGTTGATTCAACCGTTTGCGGGGGCTCAATGACCGGGGCCGATACAGTTTGAGTTTGAATCCTAGGAGGGGACTCCGAAGTGGTTTTTTCTCCGCTTGATGCGTGAGGTGGCGAGAGGAGACGAGACGGGCGGGGAAACCAACCCAAAGGGACATTCACTTCACCGAGTTCTACAGCAAGCCGGACTGTTTGGTGCTCAGTGAGAATCCAGCCTTGTGTTGTGAGTTGATTCACAGCTTGTTCGGCTTCATGAGGTGCGACCCATTCCATGTCAAATGAAAAGAATCGTTCAAGGTCCAAAAGGTTCAGTTCGGTGTGTCC